>CAZCND010000001.1:0-51393 GCA_964500195.1 uncultured Candidatus Saccharibacteria bacterium
CGAGCTATCGTACCCAAAAATTATTAGCATAATTTTTGTGCACGATACAGGATTCGAACCTGTGACCTTCCCCACGTCAAGGGGACGCTCTACCACCTGAGCTAACCGTGCATATATCCTATTATACATTATCCACCAAAACACATAACCCTTGCGGAAGCGGTGAGATTTGAACTCACGATACGGTTTCCCGCATGCCGCTTTTCGAAAGCGGTGCCTTCAACCACTCAGCCACGCTTCCATTATTAAAAACTTTATTTATTATAAAAGCTTTAAACAATATTTTCAACCCTCCATTAATCAGTCAACTTGCCACCCTCCATCTCTTCCGGTTTTTTTAACCCAAATAAATCTAAGACAGTAGGTGCTAAATCAGCTAAGGTGCCTTCATGTAAACTAACATTTTTATCAGTCATTATACAAGGTACAGGGTTTGTTGTGTGAGCTGTGTGTCTCTTCCCTGTTGTTTGATCAACATTAAGTTCAGCATTTCCGTGGTCTGCTGTTATTAAGGCAACTCCTCCTTTTTCTAATAACTTAGAAACCACTCTTTCCAACTGTTTATCCGTTTCTTCTATCGCCTCTATAATAGCAGATACAACGGCAGTGTGGCCAACCATATCTGGATTAGCAAAGTTTATAAAAATAAAATCTGTCCCTTTTTCTATTTGTTCTATTGCCTTATCTGCCACCTTGTCTGCTGACATTTTAGGTGCTAAATCATAAGTGGCAACATCTTTTCGGCTAGCTAATAATATATCTTCTTCTCCTTCATAAATCGCTTCCTTACCTCCATTTAAAAAATATGTAGCATGGGCAAATTTTTCTGTTTCTGCTATATGGGCTTGGGTCAAACCAGCTTGAGATATTTCTTTAGCTAAAGTTGTTGAAACTTTTATTGGTGGAAAGACTACATCTGTATTGAAATCATTACCATAAGAAGACATAGTTACTAAGCATAAATTATCTTTTTCTCTTCTGGCTAAGATTTTACTTGTTAATTGTCTTGCTCTATCTGCTCTAAAGTTTATAAAAAACACTCCATCATTTTGCTTCAATGTTTCTGTCTGTCCATCTTCCTTAGGACAGACAAAAGGCTCCAATAATTCATCAACCTTGCCCTCCTCGTAAAACTTATTGAGACAATGAGATGCTTTGTCCTCACACAAAGGACCTTGTCCATCAAAAATTGCCATTTCTGCTCGAGCCAACCTATCCCAATTCCCATCTCTATCCATAGCATAATAACGACCCGAAACAGAAGCTATATGTCCAAGCGCTAATTCATTAATTTTATTTTCTAATTCTTTTAAATACACACTGCCACTTTGAGGTGGTGTATCTCTTCCATCTAAAAAAGCATGGATGGCTAATTTCTTTATTCCAGCCTCTTTAGCTATTTCTATAAAAGACAACAAACTTCCAAAATGACTATGGATTCCACCATCTGATACTAAACCAATAACGTGGAGTGTGGAATCATGTTTTTTAATATGTTCGAAAAGCTTTAAAAAAGCATCATTTTTTTTATATTCTCCCGAGGTTATAGCTTTTTCAATTCTGACTAAATCTTGATCAAGTGGTCTCCCCGCCCCTATTGTCATATGCCCAACTTCACTATTGCCCATTTGCCCCTCAGGTAGTCCCACAGCCAACCCTGAAGCATTTAAAAGAGTATGTGGGTATTCTTTCCAAAGACTATCAAAAAATGGCTTACTGGCCGAAGCAATTGCGTTGTCTTTTGTTTCCTCTCTATAACCCCAACCATCTAGTATTATTAAAGAAATCTGTCTTTTGTTTATCATATATTAAAATTCAATTTTACTTCCGGTTGGATCATATAATTCCACTTTTTCTATTGTCTCATATTGGGTTAAGGTGTCATTTAAAACAGACAGTAGGTGTCCTGCTTGGCAACTTGAAAGTCCACCTTGACTAGCCGGAACAACATTAATTTTTGCAATTTTATTTTCCAAAAGAGTAGATACATAATTACCATACCAAGCTAATTCACTAGAGAATAAAAGACGAAGGGATTTATCTACAACTTCATCTGTTTTAGGAATTTCAAAATCTATAGGGTGTGTTACCCTACAATCACTATTTTCAGCAACCTCTTTATCTTGTAAATAAAGAGTGATAAACATTGAGTCTGCGTTTTTATCTTCTTTTAGATCTTTGACTTCTTGTTTGAGCTCTTTATTTTGAGTTACATTTTTAGCGTAATAATAAGAAGTGCTTATCATAAAAATGAAGCTAATGGCTATTAAAACTATTGGTATTAAATCATCTTTTTTAATCATCTTTTTAATTATAACATAAACTTAAACTTGTCTAATATAACATTTTAATTATTTTAAAAACCTCTTACTATCCCGATTATTTTTCTTTTCAACAGAGGCACGAAATGCATCTGTTAAATTTATATTATGAGAATTAGCCAAACAAGCCAAAACAAACAAAAGGTCACCTATTTCCCCTTCTAATCCGTCAGTTTTCTCTCCATCTTTTTTCTTTTTATAACCATGAAGATGTGCAACTTCTCGGCATATTTCTCCTGTTTCTTCTGTCAACTGGGCACATATCTCAAACGGGGGAAAATATTTAACCGAATAATTCGGGTTTGAAACCCAATCATCTACTATTTTTTGTAATTCTTCTAACTCCATAACACTCTAATAATAACATAAAAATATAATTATAAATAATTATATTATTCTTCATGTATTCCAATTTCTTTAAATTCTTTTAAAAGTTTTTCGTTATCTCCAAGATATAATATTGATTTTATTCCTAATTTTTCAACTACGTCAGTAAATTCTTTTTTTGTCATCTATAAATACAGCTCCACTGGATAATGAATCTGCCTTCTTAAGAGTTAATTGATAAAAAGCGGGGTCAGGTTTTATAAGAAGAACAAATGGGAAAGATACTTTAACTGAGTCTTCCTTTTAATGTATTTTTATAAATAATAGTTAAAAGAAAGATTCCAAGCATCAACAAGACAATTGTTCCACCAGTAGAGAGATTAAAATAATAAGATATAAATATACCAAATACAACTGAAAAGATAGAAATTATTTCAGAATAAATTATTGTTTTTCTAAAACTTTTTCTTAATTGAAGAGCAGTTACAACAGGTATAACAATAAGAGCTGTTATAAGAAGAATACCAATTATAGGTATTGCAAGTGAAATAGTTAGAGCTACCAGCATTATAAAAAGTGTATTTATGAACCGGACTGGAAGTCCACTTACTTTTGCAGATTCTTCATCGAAAGTTATATAAACAAGCTCTTTGTAAAAAAGAATAATGAGTGCAACAATAATTATGGCGAGAATAAAAATAGTTAAAACATCATTCGATGTTACTGTGACGATACTACCAAAAAGATAATTAAGTAGATTTGAATTAAAACCTTTTCCTAAGCTAAGTAATACCGTGGCAAGAGCAAGCCCCCCAGAAAGAAAAAGAGCGAGTGCTGATTCTCCGTAAATATGTTTTGTATTTCTTAATTTTTCAATACCGAGAGAAGAAAGTGTTGTCACTCCGATTGTAGTTATTATCGGGTTCCAGCCAAAGAGAAACGCCATAGCGACCCCAGCAAGTGAAATATGAGAAAGAGTATCAGCTATTAAAGAATAGCGTCTAAGCACAAGGAAAATACCAATAAGCGGAGCAATAAAAGCTACGATTATTCCTGCTTCAAGACCTCTTAAAATAAAACCATATTGAAAAATTTCAAGCATATATTATGAATTAATTATTCCATGTGACTTTTTAAATAAATCATCGATTGATTCATGAAAAACTAAAGTATTATCTTTCACACAAGCAACGTGCATAGCTTCATGTGCCATACTTTCTATATCGTGAGTGACTATCACTATTGTAAGATTAAGTTTTTCATTCAAATCGTGAAGTAACTGATAAAATTTTTCTTTAATATCTTTTTCCACTCCGACTGTTGGCTCGTCCAAGAAAAGAATTTCTGGACTCCCTGCTAGGGCACGAGCTATAAATACACGTTGCTGTTGACCACCAGAAAGATTCCCTATGGGACGATCAACATAAGATAACATATCAACATTTTTCAATGCCTCTGTTACTTTTTGTTTATCCTCTTCTGTTATCTTGTGAAATAATCCGCGTTTACCATACCTGCCCATAGAAACAACCTCTAAAACTGTCACAGGAAAATTATTATCAAAATTAATTACTTTCTGAGGAACATACCCAACCTTTGACCAATCTTTAAAGACAGATATATCTTCTCCAAATAATTTAATTGCTCCAGATTTTGGAGGTATAAGTCCTAAGATAATCCTAAGTAGTGTTGTTTTTCCAGATCCATTACTACCCACAATCCCCAAATAATCACTCTTGTGAATTGATAAATTTACATCTTTAAGAACCACTTGATCATTATAAGAGAAAGATATATTTGAAACTTCTATAATATTTTTTGTATGATCTACTTGCATTCTAGTGCTGTCTTTAAATTAGTAAGATTGTTTCTCATCTCACTGAAATAATCTTTACCTTCTTTAATCTCATCTTCTGTTAATCCTTCAATAGGATTTAGGACCAATGTTTTTGCTCCTATTTCTTTTGCTATTGTTTCCGATAGTTTTGGAGAAATCAAACTTTCAAAGAAAATATATTTTACATTGTTATCTTTAGCAAATTTTGCAATTTCTGACATTTCTTTAGATGAAGGTTCTTCTTCTGTTGATAATCCAGCGATAGAAACTTGGTTAAGATCATAAGCGGAAGCTAAATAAGCAAAAGCAGAGTGAGAGGTTATTATATTTTTACTTCCACAAGTTACTAACCCTTGTTTAAATTCATTATCCAAAGTACTTAATTTATTTTTAAGAGTTTCTGCATTAGATTTATAATATGAAGAATTATTTGGGTCTGAAAGAGAAAGGCCAGATTCTATTTTATCAACCATTTGTTTTGCGAGTACAGGAGAAAGCCAGATGTGTGGGTCTATACCATCATGATGGTGACCCTCTTCGGCGAGTTCTTCATGTTCTTCTTCTTCCATTGTCTTTGTCGTTAATCCGTCTCCAGCAACGACAATTTTGGTCTTGTCTTTATTTAAATTACTTTGAACATTCTCACTCCAACCCTCTAAACCTCCACCGTTTAAAACAAGTAGATTGCTATCTTCAATACTTGCAATATCACGAGCTGTTGGTTCATATTCATGAGGCTCAGCCCCAGCATGGGTTATATTTGAAACTATGGCTTTATCTCCCGCTATTTGTGAGGTAAAGAAGTATAGAGGATAGAAGCTTGTCACAACTTTTATTTTATTTAGATTATTTTCCTTTTTTTGACCAAAATTCAATAATGCAATTATGACTATAATTACGAGTAAGACGAAACCCAAAATCAACAGGACGTTTTTCTTATTCATATATTTAATAATTTTTAATTAATAAAACATTTTTATAATTGTTAATCGTTTACATTTAGAATTATATACTAAATAAGTTATAATTGCAAATAGTTAACACTTGATATAATATGTGGTTATTATGATGAGAGATTTTAAAAGTATTCTAAAAGAAAAAGGGTTCAAGGTAACAGATACAAGATTAGATATCCTTGGTGTTTTTTCAAATTATTGTAAACCAATAAACGCAAAATATATTTATAAGATGCTCAAAAATAAAGGAATTAATTTAGTTACTATATACAGAACTCTCCTCTCCTTTGAAAAAGTAGGAATATTAAAGCGAGCCAATTTAAATCAGGAATCAATTTTTTATGAACTTGTGGGAGATCATCACCATCATCATATTGTTTGCTTAAAGTGTAAAAAGGTTTCAAATTTTGATGGATGTAAAGAAGATTCAGATTCATTAATATCAAAAGCACTCAAGCAAAACAAGGATTTTGATTCTATCTCACATCACTCTTTTGATTTATTTGGTATTTGTAAAAAATGTGCAAAAAATAAAAACCGTTAATACGGTTTTTATTTTTAGAACATTTCTAACCCATATATTTTTATAGATAGAGATATAAAAAATATTTTATTTGTTTAAAATTTAATTTGTCACTGGTTCATTACCAACTGGAGCACTTGGATTTTCTTGAGTCTCTCCTTGTGAAGGATTAACCATATTCCTGTTGTTTGTATTACTGTTTCTATTAAAACCTCTTGAATCATTATTATTCATCATACGACCACTATCTTGCATCATTCCACCTCTTTCTCCTCCTTTAAAATTCTTTGGACTATTTTTACCTCCAAAAGCACAAACACTTAACGAAATAGAAATAATCAATAGGATTATTGTTAACCAAAGTAACAAAACACTATGTTTTTGTGAAAATTCTTTCATCTTTATTAATATTTTAATAATAATATTTTGCAAAATGCAAAAAAAAATGAGAGACGACTTAAATACTCTCCCTTATATATACGACAGAAGTGGTTGTTTTGGTGCTAAAAATAAATACAAGATTTTTGTTTATACAAAAAATGATTTTTTATTTTTAAGCCTTCTCAAGAGCTCGAACTAGCACTCGACTCTGTGATCCTTTGACGAATAGAACCAATTTGATTCCTTGCCCTGCAAGGCAGATTAGGGCTCGGTCAGTATGCCACAGTGATCCTTCTCATGCGATTATTGATTTAATCTTTTGTATAAATAAAAATTCTATGATAGCTACTATTTCTGATTTTATTTCCATTACTATCTTGATCTGTGTGATAAATATCACAATGTTTACCATCCAATATAATATCGCTCAATATTAGATTATAACCTGATTCAGGGTGTGGTGGTTTATTTTCTACAATAACATCATTAAAATGTGCTAGTCTTCCATAGATGCCAGCTTCTTTAATTTGATTAGACCAAAATTCTGCACCTTTCCACACTTCATTTTTAAAATTATTTTCATTCATATTTATATTATATCGCTAATTTTATGTGTTTAAAAGAATCTATGTTTCTCGAGCTAGCACGACTTGGTGACCCTACCGGGAATCGAACCCGGATTACCGGCTTGAAAAGCCGATGTCCTAACCGTTAGACGATAGGGCCAATATTTAATTTTCAAAACAAAACATTATTTAAACCTAATAACTTTTTGGCTTTTCAGAAAAGCCGATGTCCGCTATTTTCTAACTTGGTTAGACGTTTACCCGAACATCAATGGGCGGAATAGGGCCAATATTTAATTTTCAAAACGAATAACAACTTAGCTAGTATATCATTTTAAACATAAAAATCAATACTTAAAACTTAAATACCACCCAAATAATGGGTGGTATTTAAGTTTTAAAAATTTTTAGGCGCCAATTGATTTGATTATTAAATTCATTATTCCAAAAACTGAAATCATAATTAACATCCCCAATAATCCCCAAAGCATATGATTTTTACTTTCCTTTACTATGTTTTCATCGCTCGGATTCAGAAGATATTTGACTATCCCAAATAAAAACAATACTACTCCCAAGGAAAAAATAAAAATTATTATAGGATTTATTATAACCTTATTAACAGCATTTAAAAGGGAATCAACCCCTTCCGAAGCTTCAGCTTTTAAGATTAAGTCAAAAAACATAAATACCCTAAGGATTAACAGGTGTTTGAATGTTTATAATGTTCGAATCAACTCTTGACTCAATTCCAAAAGACCTTTGAACTAAAGCAATTATTCCCCAAAAAGAGACAATAACAAAGACTCCAATTAAAGCACTAACAATACCCTTTTTAGCTTTTTTCTTCTTCTCATCATCGGTAGTGAGAGAATATTGAATAACTGTCCAAATAAACATGATAACCATAACAGTTATCAAAGTTGGGGCAACCCAAGTCAACCAATCCATTAGTTGTCTTATTATTGTATCTATGTTCCCTTGCGCAGCTAAAGCAAACACAGGAAACAAATAAGATAACCCTAAAATAGCTATTTTTTTCATTTCTTAAATTAAAATTTTAATAATAATTAATATTGTTAGTTTTTCTATTACAACAGACCAAGTTGTAAAAAAAGAAATACTAACCCTTATATTATATCAACATATTAAATAAAAACAAAGCATTTTATTAACTTTACATTTCTGGAATTAATTGAGACCTCGAGGTTGTTGAAGTGGTAGAAGAGGTTTGGGTGGTTAAATCAATTGTTGTTGGAAGAGTAGGAGGATTTGGAGCATTATTATTTAAATCAAGACTATTAATAAATATATTTATAATACCCCAAAAAGAAACCATTATAAACAAAGCTATTAAACCTTTGTACATAAATTCCTTGCCTTTTTCTTTCTCTTTTTCGTTGTTGGGATTTAAATTAAATTTAATAATACCATAAATAAAACCAGCAACCCCAAGAGTAACGAGCATTGGAATAATTTGTTTAGATAAAATACAACCAATCCAAGATAACATCCCAGACAGACTGTCCTTGGAAACATTACAATTAACTTCTGCAAAAGTAAACAAGGGGGAAAAGGTTAACAAGAGTAAAGTTATTTTTTTGATTTTTTTCTTCATAAAAAATTAATTATTAATAATAAAAAAGTTAAATACTATTTTTAATTTCCTTGACTGTACCACCTATTGCCTCAGCAATGACAAAAGCACCTAATATAATAGCCGCTCCTATCAACACCCCCCCCATAGCTTTTTTTGCTTCTGTTAATTTTTCTTTATTCCCCTTAGCTGAAATAAACAGAAAACCAGTATAGATGATAGCAAAAGTTATAACCGGTATCCCTAATTTTACAATAAATTCTAACGCTTCTTTTATAAAAGAAGGGATATCTGTAATTTTATCACCAAGGGGATTTTCTATCCCTGTTTTTATACTAACATTATCTCCATCTGCTACAACATTACCGAAAGAAACACAGAATAAAGAAACAATTAATACAAAAACCATACAATAATTTAAAAAGTAAAGGTGTAGACTATTTCTATTTTTTCTTATTTTTTCTAACATATAAATACAAATTATTATTAAATTAAAAACATTGGACCTTTATATCCTAGAACATTTAAAATAGTCTTAACTATTATCCAAGAAGTTAAAACAAGTGCAAAACCTTTTATTAAATTACCCATAATTCCCTTGGCTTTTTTCTTGTTATCTGGTTTAGCTGACGAAGATAGATATAAAGAACCAGTAAAGATTAAAATAATAACAAAAAGGGGGGTAGCTAATTTAAGAATAAAAAAATCAATCAGCTTATTAATCATAGCCATAAGCGCATCTATTCCACAAGGATTATCATAATCCCCCGTTGTTTCATTTATAGTACCCTCATTACATATCGGCAATAAACCGTGATATTCACTACCATCACTACGGTGACTAGGATAATAGACAGAGGATGTGGCATGAATACAAATTGGAGCCAGTGTTAGACTTAAGGAAAAAATAATTGGTATAAAAATATTTTTTTTCATAATAATTAATTAAATAATAATTCTAATTGGTTATTTGCCTTATCTATCGCTTCTGCTTGAGTTAGATTATTAGAAGAAATATTCTCAATCATATCTCTTATTATGATTTCTGACTTACTTTCGTTGGGATCAAGCCAAGACCTAGAAATAATAGCTGAATTAAAAAATATTTCTAAATAAGAATTATTTTTAGGAGTTTCAGATAATAAACTTCTTAAAACTGGGGGTAAAGAAGAACTAGTACTAATGATTTTAGATTTTTCGTTTAATGCCAAACTACCCACAGTACTTACTGTTGCTTGTAAGTTTTTTGAATTTCTATTT
Organism: uncultured Candidatus Saccharibacteria bacterium; assembly: GCA_964500195.1. Taxonomy (GTDB): domain Bacteria; phylum Patescibacteriota; class Minisyncoccia; order Phycocordibacterales; family UBA9973; genus UBA8515. Next base: position 9,769 of record CAZCND010000001.1, read on the forward strand.
ACTACAATAGCATAAATTTCACCATAAGTTCTCTTGAAGTTAGTATCTTTCATCTGGGGTAACTCTGTTACATTAAAACTTAAATTAGGATTAGTGGACTGTATCTTAAACAATTCACTAGCCCTTCCTATATAAAAAGTCAATTTACCACTTGTAAACATCTCTAAAGAATTAGATAAAGCTCTATTCCAAGAGTAGTACGGACTAGACATATTTGAAAAAACTAAATAAAAGTCTAGAACCGCCTGAATAGGAGAAACTGAATATCCAAGAGGGTTATCTTTCAAAAGAGAAGAATAACTTACCTTTCCATTATTTATTTTTTTACTAACTATATTATTACCGTTTTGAATCAATAATGTTGCCAAAATATCCTTGGCATGATTTACATTATTAAAATTTCCAAGAGCAATCATGCTTTGACTAATTATTCCATTTACATCATTTCTTGTAAGTTTTTTGTTTAGGTCAAATAATTCATCCCAAGTTTTTGGGGGATTTAAAATTGAATTATTAGATAATATATCTTTATTATAATAAAGGACTAGAGGATCAGATAAAATAGGAAAAGCAAATACACCCTGTTCGTCAAGGTATATTTCAGCTCCATCTATATAAGATGATTTAAAAGTTTTTTCAGGATAACTTTCATAAGGTATTTTATAAACGAAAGGTTCATTATCTTTAATCATGTCCGTAGTTATTATATAAGCATCAGGTCCTTGTCCTTTAGCAAAAGCATCTATTAATTCACCCTGGTAAGTTTCCTTATCCTTTTCAACATAATTAACAAACAAACCTTTATTTTCAGAAGCTATTAAATCTTTCGCTGTTGATATATAAGAAGAAGGCATTGTCCCCCAAATTACGACATTTCCAGAAACACCAAGATCTTTTTCCTTATCACCACCTATTTTTATCAATCCAGAAAATATCAATATTGAAAAAACAAAACCCCCAATAAATATTCCCAATAAAATTGTTTGAAAGTTATTCATTATATTTTATATATTGCCCCAAAACTAAAAATATCTGTTGGTATTTTTTTATCAAACTTAAATCCCCTCTTTTCAAATAATTCACGGGCTGATTCTTCCGTTAAAACTATATCAGATGATGTGCCCATACCATTAAAATCATTAGCGTGATCTATCAACAAAACCATTCCCGTTCTTTTTAAAATCCTTTTGGCCTCATCTATCATTCCAACCTTATCTTCTGCTTGAAACAAAACATTCGCCATTACAACAGCATCCATGCCTTCATCAGCAATCATTGACCCACCACGGACCTCTGCATCTGCCCAAAGGTACTCAACGTTAGAAATATTTAAATGATTTAATTCTGTTTCTAATTTATTTAATAATTCCTTCTGTATTTCTATTGCATAGACTTTGCCAGTTACCCCAACTTTTTGGCTAAGAACCCTAGTGTAAAAACCCATTCCTGATCCAAACTCAGCTACTTTCATCCCTTCTTTTAATTCTAACTGGGCAATACTTTGTTCTATATTTGATTGCATAATTTTATAATATAATTATAACAAATTAATAAAATTAGAGAAACGTTATCGAAGCAATATTATCGCCAGCTCTTAACTTCATAATTGTAACCCCTTGAGTCTGTCTTCCAGAAGTTGGGATAGAATCTAGACTAACTCTAATTACTTGCCCCTTTTGAGAAACCGCTATTATCTCGCTCTCATCTTTAACTATTTTACCAACAATTAAATTACCAGTTTTGGCTGTAACCTTAGCTGTTTTAATACCAGATCCTCCTCTTTTTTGGGTTTTATATTCTTTAATATTAGTTTTTTTACCTAAGCCGTTTGCCCCCAATGTCAAAATAGAAGAATCTTCTCCCTTTAAAATGCGATCCACTCCAACAACAAAATCTCCCTTGGCTAATTTTATAGCTCTTACCCCTCCTGCACTTCGTCCCATTTGTCTAACATCACTTTCTTTAAATCTTATTGACTGACCCAAAGAAGTAATAAGCATGATATCATCGCCCTTGTTTGTGGTGAGCACTGACTGAAGCTCGTCATCTTTATCTAATTTAATAGCAATCAAACCACTCCTCCTGACATCACTAAAACTAGAAGCTTCTACTTTTTTAGCTACTCCTTTTCTTGTTACTAAAGTCAAACATTCTGTGTTTTTCTTTGTCTCTTTATCTACAGGCAAAATCGAGGTAACTTTTTCATCATCACCTAAAGATAAGAAATTCATAATTGATTTTCCTTTTGTAGCTCTTTTACCTTCAGGTATATCATACATTTTTATTTGATAGGCTTTTCCGTGATTGGTAAAGAATAATAAATCACTATGAGTATTAGCTGTAACTAGTGTGGTCACAAAATCTTCTTCTTTTGGTTCAATATCAATAACCCCAACTCCTCCTCTTCTTTGAGTTCGGTACTCTGAGGGGTCAGTCCTTTTAACATAACCCCCCTTAGTAAAGACAAGCACTGATTCTTTTTCTGGAATTAAATCTTCTTCGCTAATAGCCTTAACTCCACCTTTAACAACCCTCGTTCTTCTTTGATCCCCATATTTTTCTTTAATTAAAGATAATTCATCACTAATAACTTTCATCATCTTTTTTGGGCTAGCTAACAATGATTCTAACTCTTTAATTAAAGCTTGTTTTTCAGCTAATTCTAATTCTACATTTTTCCTTTCTAATCCAGCTAATTTTTGGAGTTTCATTTCAAGAATAGCAGTAGCCTGCAAATCAGAAAACTTGAACTCTTTCATTAAGTTAACTTTGGCAACAGCAGTATCCTTAGATGCTCTAATCAAACTAATAACTTTATCAATATGATCAAGAGCTTTTTTCAAACCAAGCAATATGTGCTCTCTGTCTTTAGCTTTTCTTAAATCAAACTCAGTCCTCCTCCGAACCACAACCTCTCGATGAGTTATAAATTCAGACAACAAACTCTTGAGAGATAGTGTCTTTGGTACACCGTCAACCAAAGCAACAATGTTAAAGTTAAAAGATTGTTCTAGCTGGGTGTGTTTGTATATGTAATTTAAAACCTTCTCTGGGATAACTCCGTTTTTAAGGTCAATAGCAATTCTGATATCTTTTGTGGATTCATCTCGCAACCCTTTAATTTCTGTTATTTTTTTATCTTGAATCAATTGCGCTATTGATTCTATTAAAGTAGCCTTGTTCACGCGATAAGGAATAGAAGTGATAATTATTTGAAAAACTCCATTTTTCTGTTCTATAATTTCCGCTTCTCCTCTTGTTACAACCCCACCCCTTCCTGTTGAGTAAGCATGTATTAAATCATTTTGACCATAAACAACTCCTCCCATAGGAAAATCCGGCCCTTTTATAAATTGCATTAAATCTTCTGTGGAAGCATCTTTATTATCTATTAAATGAATAGTGGCATCTATAACTTCACTTAAATTATGGGGTGGAATATTCGTCGCCATTCCTACCGCAATTCCCAAAGTTCCATTTAAAAGTAAACTAGGAACAGCCGTAGGTAAAACCTTTGGCTCTTTTCTTGTTTGATCATAGTTGGGAGAAAAATCTACAGTTTCTTTTTCTAAATCTAAAAGTAAAAGAGAGGAAATTTTTGACATTTTCGCTTCAGTATAACGCATAGCCGCAGCCCCATCTCCATCAATAGAGCCAAAGTTTCCTTGTCCATGAACTAAAGGATATCGATATGAAAAATCTTGGGCCATATTAACCATGGAATCATAAACTGCTACATCTCCATGTGGATGATATTTTCCAAGCACATCTCCAACAACAGCAGCACTTTTACGGAATCTCCCTTGGTGAGTTAGACCCATCTCGTTCATAGCAAACAAAATACGACGATGAACCGGTTTTAAACCATCTCGAACATCAGGCAAGGCTCTATCCGTAATAACAGACATTGCGTAATCAATAAAAGACTCCTTCATTTCAGAGCTTATTTCAACCGGAATCATTTTATCCTTTTTTATTTCTTCTTCTTTTTTTATCATAATTTATTAATCTTTTATTGGATTTAATTCTATGGTCTCCTTATCTAAAGAAACTCCGTCTTTTATATTTTTAAAAGTTTTACCCAAATCACCTAAACTAGCTGACAGATCTGAATATTTTTCTTTCATGCTTTGCCCAAACATTGAAAATGGTTTAATTGTCTCTTCTACCCCTACAACATTTTTTTTGTCTCCTTCTTTTCTTCCAGTAATACCCACAACCCATATTAAGACAACTAAAGACATTGAAACAACCATCGAAACAGCTAACATCATCTTCCTTGTTTCTTCTCTCTTTGAACGCAACCTTCTTATAAAAGATATAATTCTGTCCATATCAATTTAAATTAACTTGATAAAACAACGACTTCACCTTCACGACCCAATAAATCTTTTGCTTTTAAGGTTAACTTTTCTACTGGCTTAACATTTTCCTGCCCCGCTTCTTTCAAAAATAATTTCAAAGATTTTTCATCATAATCCATCGGTATAATAATTTTAGGTTCAATGGACGTAGCTAGCTTGTAGGCTTCTACTGGATCTATTAAATCAGATCCACCTATTGGTAAAAACAAAATATCAGGAGTATCTATTTTCTCTAAAATATCAGGCCCCAATTTATCCGGAGATAGCGTACCTAAAAAACAAATAGAAATATTGTCTATGGTTAAATTGTAAATCGTATTAACAAACTTCTGTCCAGAAAGAACAACATTTGACTGAAATCCATTTACTATAATATTCTTAACCTCATAACTTCCTGCTCCATAAATCTCAAAAGGAGCAGTATCACCATGAGAAACCATCTCAAAACCATTGTAGTCTTCGTGGTTTGTTGTCGATAATGCTATATCTGATCCAAACTTAGATATTTTAGAAGATAATTTAGATTCCTTGCTTACCGGATTAAAAGCCACAGTCAAATCACCCTGACCTATTTTGAAAAATTGCTTGCCTAAATATGTTATTATCATTTTTCAATTATATCAGATTTCGATAAAAAGATAAAGAAAAAATGGACATTTTGCTCTTGATTTTATTCTTTTTATATATTATAGTGAGAACATTATAAGCTCGGATTGGAGATTAACCCTTATTGACTTTATAAGTTAAATAAGAAACCCAAACCGCGCCGCACGAAGCGGTTTTTTTATTATATGAGTAAAATAAACGAAGAAAAAGACACAGTTGAAGATAAGATAAAAACAGAAGGAGCTGTAAACAAAAATTTAGAAAAAGTGGAAATGCCTCCTGTTGTAGAAGCATTAGTAGAAGGTCCAGTTATCTCTATTCAAAAATCTTCTGTCTTCATAGATTTAGCTCCATTTGGAACTGGAATAATTTATGGAAGGGAGTTTATCAACGCTAAAGAGATTATCAAAAAAATTAATATTGGTGATACTGTTAAAGCTAAAATAGTAGATACAGACAATGAAGATGGTTATATTGAATTATCTCTAAAAGAGGCTCGCCAAGCATTAATATGGAACGAAGCTGAAAAAGCCATCAAGACTAAAACACCTCTTGAGCTTACCGTTAAAGAAGCTAACAAGGGAGGATTAATCTTGGAGTGGCAAGGAATCGCTGGTTTTCTTCCTGCTAGTCAACTAAAAAGCGAACACTACCCAAGAGTTGAAGATTCTGATAAAGATAAAATATTAAAAGCCTTAAAACTTTTAATCGGGCAAAGAATAAATGTCATTATGATATCAGCATTACCAAAAGAAGGTAAATTAATCTTTTCTGAAAAAGACAACAACCCAGAGGAAAGAAAAGAAATCATAGGCAAATACAATGTCGATGATGAATTAGAATGTGAAGTTGCAGGAATAGTAGATTTCGGAATCTTCCTAAAATTAGAAGATGGATTGGAAGGTCTAGTTCACATATCAGAAATAGACTGGGGGCTAGTTGAAGACCCAAGAGCTATGTTTAAGGTTGAAGATAAAGTAAAAGCTAAAATAATAGAAATTAAAGAAGGAAAAATTTCCCTATCAATTAAAGCTCTAAAAGAAAATCCTTGGAAAGAATTTGAGGACACTCTAAAGAAAGGAGATATAGTTTCTGGAGTGGTTATTAAATTCAATAAACATGGAGCTTTGGTTTCTATCAAACAAGGAGTCGCTGGTTTAGTACACAATTCTAGTTTTGGATCAGAAGAGAAGCTAAGAAGTACACTAGAGTTAGGTAAAAACTACAACTTCCAAGTCACTCTCTTTGAACCAAGAGACCAAAGAATGACATTGATATATTTAGACGGAACTAAAAAAGAAGAGAAGGAATAAGATAATAAGAAATTAAAAAAACAGAGACTTAACCAAGTCTCTGTTTTTTTAATTAAAGATAGACATGGCTTTGTCTTTTCCTTCTCTTGATATTAATTCAAGAACTTCTGCTATTTGTTCTGACATTTTTTTTAGTTGCTTGAGCTCTTCTTCTTTAAAATTACCAAGCAAAAATTTAAGAACAGCCTCTTCTCCCTTTGGTTTCTTCGTTTTTCCACCAGCAGTCTTTCCAGAAATTCCTACTCTTATCCTCAGAAATTCTTGAGATTTAACTTTTTTAATAATGGAGTTAAGCCCATTGTGACCTCCAGAACTTTTATTAAAAGAAATTTTATAAGATCCAAAAGGTAAATCTATATCGTCATAAACAACAACCAATTTAGGTAATTTCTTTTTATCATCAACAAAGAAAGAAACGGCATTACCAGAATTATTCATAAAAGTATTAGGGATAATAAAATCAAACTTTTCTCCCTCGATTTCCCCTTTTGCTTTTTCTAGTTTATATTTAGATTCATTTTTCCAATCTGAAAAATTATTTTTTCGAGCAATTTCCTGCAAAATTATCCGACCAGTATTGTGACGGCTCTTAATATATTCTTCTCCAGGATTTCCCAATCCAACTATTATCATAGATTTTATTATACCACACAAAATTTTCTCCAAAAAACAATAAAACACGGCTCTGCCTATTTTGTCAATATTAATATTGTGATAGAATATTGATTGTATGAAAAATGAAATTGATTTAAAAAATAAAAAGAAAGCAGATGGAGTTTGGGATCTTATTAAATTTGTTATTTTGGCTATTATCATTGTTATGCCAATAAGGATGTTCATTGCTCAACCTTTTGTAGTTAGTGGAGAATCCATGTTCCCTACTTTTAAAGATAAAGAATATCTAATAATTGATGAAATTTCTTACCTCACCGGAGAACCAAGACGAGGAGATGTGATAGTCTTTCGCTATCCCAACGACACTAAAAGATTTTTTATAAAAAGAGTTATTGGATTACCAAACGAAACTATTGTTATAGACAATGGAAAAATAAAAATAATTAATGATCTTAACCCAGAAGGTTTTTTACTAGAAGAGCCATATATAAATGAGGTATTTGATACTACTTCAGCATACCAAACTGGTGAAAAAGAATTTTTTGTCTTAGGAGATAATAGAAATAAAAGTTCAGACTCTAGGTTTTGGGGAATCTTACCCAGAAAACTAATTGTGGGTAGAGCCTATTTAAGATTATTACCAATTAAAAATATTTCCTATTTACCAGGAAGTATAGAAAGTGAAAAATAAAATGGATAAAAAGAAAACAAACAAAGGCCCCTATTTCTCAGTCAAAGGAATGAGAGATATTCAAGATGATTTATTTTATCAATTTCAAGGTTTTTTTGAAAAAGCCCAAGAGGTTGCTATGTACTATGGTTTTAAACCACTAGAAACCCCTATTGTCGAAGATAAAGATGTTTTTTCTTCTATTGGAGAAGGAACAGATATCGTCGATAAAGAAATGTACACACTAAAGACAAAAGGTGGTGACCAGTTAGCCTTAAGACCAGAACACACAGCAGGAACAATGAGAAGTTATATCGAACTTGGTATGCAATCACTCCCTCAGCCACAAATGTTTTATAATTTTGGACCAATCTTTAGACACGACGCACCTCAAAAAGGACGCTATCGACAATTTTATCAATTTGATATGGATATTCTTGGAAGTGAAAAAAGTATTTTGGATGCATTGGTTATAAAAACCGCCATGACTATTTTGAACGAAGCAGGAGCTAAGGACATATCTGTTGAAATTAATTCAATTGGAGACAAAGAATGTCGTAGTGCTTACATCAAAGAACTCTCTTCTTTTTATCGTAAAAACATAAATCAATTATCCACAATAGACAGGGAAAGATTAAAAACTAACCCTCTTAGAATTCTTGATTCAAAAGAAGAAAAAACGATTGAATTAAATCAAAGCGCTCCAGATACTCTCTCTCATCTTTGCCCAGCTTGTAAAAAACACTTTAAAGAAGTTTTAGAATATTTGGAAGAATCAGGTATTCCTTACAACATTAATAAATGTTTAGTTAGAGGCTTGTCATATTACACCAGAACTGTTTTTGAAATAGTTGAGGAAGACAAAGAAACAGGACGAAAAATTGCAATAACTGGTGGTGGTAGATATGACTACCTAGGTAAACAATTAGGTAGCAAAAAAGATATCCCCGCTGTTGGTATTTCTTTTGGAGTTGATAGAATAGTTGAAGCCCCTTGGTTTGCTAATCTAGCCCCAAGAATAATGAAAAAACCAAAAATATATTTCATTCAATTAGGCTTTGACGCCAAGCTTAAATCTTTAAACATTATAGAAATATTAAGAAAAGGAAAAGTTCCAATAGCTCAATCAATATCTAAAGATAATTTGAGCGCGCAACTTGCAACAGCTGAGAAATTAGGTATGCCTTATGCTATTATCTTCGGACAAAAAGAAGCTTTAGAAAATTCTGTAATATTCCGAAACATGAGCAACCGATCACAAGAAATAGTAAAAATTGACAAGCTTCTAGACTACATAAAGTCTCTTTAATAAAACGTATGAATAAAATAAAGTTCGCTTTTTTTGGAACACCAGATGTTGCAAGCCAAACATTAGAAACTCTTAAAGTAAATGGCTATTTACCTTCTTTGATTATAACCACCCCCGATAAAAAAGCAGGTAGAGATTTAAAAATTACCCCATCTAAGGTTTCTATTTGGGCAGAAGAAAATAAAATTCCGTGTCTTAAGCCAGAAAAATTAGATAAAGATTTTCTTGAAAAACTTTTTTCTCTGACAAAAGAAAAAGGAATTGATATTTATATTGTAGTAGCCTATGGAAAAATCCTTCCGGAAGATTTAATAAAATATCCTAAGTTCAAATCTATTAATATACACTACTCTATTTTGCCTAAATACCGTGGGGCTTCCCCACTTGAATCAGCTCTTTTGGCAGGAGAAACAGAAACAGGAGTAACCATTCAAGAAATGGAGTATAAATTAGACTGTGGTCCAATATTAGGACTAAAAAAGGTAAGCATTGGGATAGAAACAACCAAATTAGAATTAAAAAATAAATTAATAGAAGAAGGATCTAATTTATTACTTGAAATACTTTCCAAAATAGAAGGAGGACAGATCAATAAAATTAATCAAAACGAAAACGAGGCTACTTTTTGTAAAAAAATCAAGAAAGAAGATGGACTCATATACCCAGACGAGAATGATTTAGTAAACTGGGATAAATATAGAGCTTTCGTTGGTTGGCCAGGTGTTTATTTCTTTACCACAAAAAAAGATAAAAACGTTAGAGTAAAAATAACAAAAGCCTCATTTAAAGACAATAAATTTATTATTGAAAAAGTTATTCCCGAAAACAAAAAGGAGATAAATTATTCTGATTTTTTAAAACAAAATTAAATTATTTAGATGTCTCAGGGTCTCGATGAGATAAACCCCTAATCATTTTCTTTATAGATTTAGCACCTCTTCGTATTAAGGTTCTCTCTCTATTTCTTCTATAATCAATTCTTCGAAAAAGTGATTCCTTAGCGTCGTCGATAGCCCCATATAAATTATCTTTTTCTGAAGAGACATAAAACTTTTTGCCAGATATTTCCGCATTAAACTCAGCCCTAAAATAATCCCCACTTTTGTGGTGTTTAGTAGTTTTTCCTACTTCTACATAAACAGACAAATTATTTTCTTCACTCAAAAGAGATTTCTCTATTGCCTCTAATCGACTATTTATATAGTCTTTTATAGCATCTGTTAATTCAATATTAGTTGCTTTGATGTTTATGTTCATATTGTTTAAAAGGATTAATTATTAATACCTTTATTATAGCAAAGTTTTTTATAAATCAACTCTTAATAACTTACTAGGACTTTGATGCCCTTTAATTATATGGACTTTTTTAACGGACAAATTATACAAACCTGCTATTATCTCTAAGATTCGATGATTAGCTTCATTTCTCTCTGCTTTTTCTTTAACTGAAATTAAAAAAGTTTCTTCATCTTTCTTTGTGATCTTTTCTTTTTTTGAACCCACTTTTACTCTAACTTTTAGAAACATATTATTAAATTATTTGAAAAATTTTTAATCCAACTAATATCAAAATGATAAGACAAAGTAAACATGGCAAAAAAGCATTTTTAACTACATAAACTTCTTTATTCTTCACTCCAATAACTGCTTCTGCTGTTATGATATCAGCAAGACCTATAATTCCACCCAAACCCGCTCCGACTATTAAAAAAGATAAAATAATCTCAGCGTTCAGTCCTGAAGCTAAAGAGGCTCCATTAAACAAGGCACCAAACATCACGTTTGAAGTAGTAACACTCCCAGTTAGAAAAGATCCAAACGCTCCAAAAAGTGGTGCAAACACAGGAAGAATATTACCTTCTAAGAATTTTGAAATTAATGAAATCACAGAAGGTAACCCTGAGGAGTTATAACCGGTACTTATCATAATTTGAACAACAGCTAAAATTGTAGCTATCCCTATAAAAGGAATAACGGAACCCCGAAAAGCAACTTTGGAAAAATTAAATAATTTTTTCTTTTCGCTTTTCCAAAAAAAAGAAACCAAAAGAGTAACCAATACGAAAACAAATCCTGGATTAAATAGATTAAAATTAGTTTCAAAACCTAAATTAAGAGGAATGGCAACCTTACCTATTAAAACCTTTGCTAGTATTAAAAAGGTAACTAAAATTAAATAAGGCAAGAAAGATCTAAAAGCTGACATTTTTACTTCTGTTTCTTTTTCTGAAACATCTTCTTTGACAAGAGATAAATTATTTTTTGGTGTTAATATTTTTAACTTAACAAAGACAGTCGCAAAAATTATTCCAATCATAGAACCTAAAATAGTTGGAAATTCTTGGCCCAAATATTTAGCTCCAATATAAGAAGGGATTAAAAATAAAAAGCCAGACAATAAAGCAAACGGTACGGCCTCTAAAAACTCTTTTTTTCTATTTGGCCTACCTTTTGTTATAAACCAAAGCATAAAGACAGGTATCAAAATACCAACAAAATTAAAAATTGAAGCGATAACAGGAACATTAGCTACAGAGAGCCCAGCAAAACCAACCTTAATTGGTGTTCCAGCGGCCCCAAAAATACCTGCCACACTATTACCCAAGAGCCCAACAACTAAAGCTTTCATTGGAGTAAGACCGATACCTATAAGTAGTGGTATGGCTATCGCGGCAGGAGTCCCAAATCCAGCTGTTCCTTCTAAAAAAGCTTCAAAAAACCAAGCGATAATTATAACCTGAACTCGATAGTCAGATGAAATACTAGATAAATAGTATGAAATATTCTTGATTATCTTTAAATCTTTTAATAATTCTAAAAAGAAAATAGCTCCAAAAATTATAATAAAAATATCAAGAGCCAGTAGTATCCCCTTGGAATAAGAAATGTATAAAGCCAAGGGTTGTATTTGCCAATAAAAAATCGCCAAAACAGTATAAAGACCAAGAGTCACACTAGAAGCCAACAATAAAGTTGATTTTTTTCTAAAAAGCAAAAAAATAAAAACCAAAAAAGGTAAAATAGACAAAACTAAAGGTAAATAATCCATAAAATTATAATACCACATAGATATTAGATTAAACAGTGTTTTCCGCTCTTTTTTATGATATGATTTGACATGTATGAGAATAGAAGATGACATAAAATTAGATTATGGGGATGTCTTACTTCGTCCAAAGAGAAGTACTTTAACTTCAAGAAAAGATGTAGATATAACTCGTCAGTTTAGTTTCTATCATTCTAATAAGACCTGGCAAGGTATCCCAATTATTGCTTCTAACATGGCGACTTGTGGAACTTTTAAAATGGCAAAGATTTTATCTAAACATAAAATGATTACTGCTTTTCACAAGTATTACTCTGTGAAAGATTACCAAGAATTTTTTAAGGATTTTGATGATTCTGACTATATAATTTACACTCTTGGTATCAGACAAGAAGATATTGATAAGCTAAAAGAGATGATTAACCTTGGCTTAATTGATAAATTCTCTTTTATTTGTATTGATGTGCCTAATGGATATTTAGAAAGATTTTCAGAAACTATCAAACTCGTTAGGGGGCTTTGTCCAAACCACATTATTATTGCTGGTAATGTTGTCACGAATGAAATGGCTGAACAAATAATTCTCTCTGGTGCTGATATCGTTAAAATAGGGATAGGTCCTGGTTCTGTTTGTACGACAAGAAGAATGGCTGGGGTAGGCTACCCACAACTTTCAGCTGTAATTGAATGTGCCGATGCAGCTCATGGACTAACAAACGGCAAGGGTGGGTATGGACTTGTTATTGCTGATGGAGGTCAACAATATCCTTCTTGTTTTGCTAAAGCTTTTTGTGCAGGAGCTGATTTCAATATGGCTGGTTCTCTTTTCTCTGGCTTCGATGAAAGTGATGGAAAATTAGTTGAAAAAGAAGGTAAAAAATATAAAGAATATTTTGGTTCTTCTTCAAACAAAGCTTTGCTTGAATTTTACGGACAAAAATCAGACTATCGCGCTAAAGAAGGTCGTTATGTTTTGATGCCACATAAAGGTCCAATAGAAAACTTTATCCAAGATTTATTTGGGTCTTTGCGTAGTGCTGGAACTTATATTGGCGCAAGAAAATTAAAGGAGTTTCCCAAAAAAGCTACTTTTATAAGGGTCAACCATCAACTTACTGATTATTTAGAAAAATACGATCAAGAAATACAATAAAAAAACTCTCCGCGAGGAGAGTTTTTTATTATTTCTTCTTTAACCAATCTATCATCTTTCTCATCGTTCCAGGTCCGACAACTCCATCATCCTTTAAACCAAAATCTTTCTGAATTTTTTTGATAGCAGAAAGAGTGGTTGATCCAAAATCGTTATCTACCCTATTGTTAGTCCCGTTATATACATTTACAAACTTTTGAATTGTTCCAACTGCTGTACCTTGTGAACCATTTTTTAATGTGATATTACCATTAACTAGTTTCTGTAATTCATCTATCAGGGTTTGATATTTGTATGTTGTGGTTTTGCTTGGGGTCGGAGTAGTTGTTGTCTTTACTGGAATTTCTTCTTCTACCACTTCTGGTTCTTCTTTGTTGTTAGCCACTTCCAATTCTAATGTGTTTTTTTCTTCTTCTAACAAAGAAAGTTCTTTTTTTAGCTCTGTATTCTCTTTCTTCAATTCTTCATTTTCTTTTACCATCTGCTCTTGTTTTTCTTTATTAACGTGATAGCTACCTGACTCAATAGTTGAAAAAGCCCAATAACCAGCAAAACCCAAAGCTCCTAAAACTATTATTGAAAAAAGTACAAACTTAAAATTCTCCATAAATATTTTATTTAATTAAAAATCTAAGAGTTGAAACAACTCTAACCTTTTTATATTCTGGTGATCCGGGGTCTTTCTGGGTAATACTAAAGACTCCTTGGTTCCCACGAGAGATCTTAGAAACGAGCGACCCTGTCTCACTAGCTATTTGATCTGCAGTATTTTTAGCATTTTCTATAGATTCTGCTAACATCTCAGGTTTTATACTGTTTATATCTGAAAATTCAAACTCTATGTAGTTACTTCCCATTGTTATACCCTTCTTGATTAAAGGAAGAGTGTCTTGGGAAGTAGATCTAACCAAATCAACCTTATTAGAATAAACAGATAGATCTATGTGTGAATTATACAAGAACCGAGCTTCTTTATAAGTATCTTGATATATATTTATTGGGGCCACATTAATTTCAGATTCTTCGAAACCTTTTTCTAATAAGAAATCTTTTATCATCTTAAGGTTGTTTTCTATTTGGGAATATAAATCATCAGCACTATTAGAATTAGCAGAAAAACCAATAGTCCAAATAGCCACATCAGCTTTAACAATTCTTTCTGCTGAACCCTTAACTTCTACATAAGATCCTTGCCGTGAAAAATTACCAGCCGCAAAAAAGAAAGCAACTGAAAACAAAACAACACCAACTGCTATAATAATAAAACTCACATTTTTTAATTTAGATGTTTTTTCCATATACTAAAATTATATCACAGACAGATAATAAAAGGAAAGCCCCAATTGGGGCTTTCCTTTTATTTCTTATTTTTAGTGTTCTTTTTTACTAGCATTTCTCTTTTTATAGCTAATCTTTTAGCTGTTTTAGGAGAGTGTTTAGATTTTACATGTGGATGTAATGACGTTGCTCTTTTGGCCATAATATATTTTATGATTCTAGTCTTAACCAGAAATAATTAAATTAATAAAACTATTTTTAGTATAATCTTTTTAATTAAAATAAGCTACTATTTATTAAAAGAATTGTGTGTAAAAACAAAAAACCACCCGAGGGCGGATTTTTGCCAACTGAAGCTATCTTGCGATAACGACTGCTGTCCAATTATTATAACAAGAAAAGAAAAAGAAACAAGCCAAATCTGTGGATAACTCAAACACCCTTTTGGCCTTATTTTATGGTATTATTTTATCCATATATGGACTTATTATTACTTTCACTGAAAGGTTTATTGATCGGATTATTTGTAGCTTTTCCTTGCGGACCCGTAGGTTTAATCTATATTAAGAGAGCAACAACAGATGGGTTTTTGGCTGGTTTTGTCTCTGGTCTTGGTTTAGCCTTTGCACATCTTCTCTACGCGGTAGCTTTAGTTTTTGGTTATCTCGAAATATTAACAATTTTCAATAATAATAAAAAAATTCTAATAATCATAAGTTCAATTTTTCTAATTGCCATAGGTTACATTATTTTTCGTACTAAGCAAAAAAAATTCTTCCGTTCAGAAATAAATAACTCTAAAACCCTTGTGGGTTTTTTCTTGTCAGCTTTTATAATAACCTTGGCCAATCCAATAGTTATTGTCCAATTCTCATTTTTCTTTTCTTTATTTAAAATCTTCTCTATTTCTAATTTAAAGGATTATCTTTTTTTAATCAACGGAATAGTAATTGGGTCTCTCTCGTGGCCAATCTTAACTTCTTTAATTTTACCAAAGATTGGGCACAGACTTCCACCCACAAAATTGAACAATTTTCAAAAAATTATTGGACTTCTAATTATATTTAGTGGTTGTGCTTTTGCCCTAAGAGCTCTTATTTAAGAAACTATCCAAACATAAGCCATTCTGGTTTAAAAACAAGCAAAATACCAATTATAACCATCAACAATCCTCCAATAAAACTTGAATATCTAGCATATTTATTTGTTATTCCTGTCATTTTTAGGGTAAACATTGCGATAAAAAAGACAATAAGATCATCTATCATAAAGAAAAAGATATACAACAAAATATATAAATAGTAAGCAAATTTAGGCAAACTATTCATAGCTAATACTTGAGTAAAAACAGCTGGCAAACCAGCAGAACAAACGAGTTCAACCAAATTAACTGCAAAAGCTAAAATAATTATTCCCCCCAAAGCCAACCACAAATTATTTTGTTTTGCTATATTTTTTAATTTATCAAAAATTTTTTGTTTCTTCTCCCCTTCTGTCACCTCACATGTTCCAGCTTTATTTTTGAAAAACTTTTTAAGACTATATCCTCCACCAAACAAAGCAAGTCCTGCTATCAGCAACCTAACCCAAATGATAATTCCAAGGAATAATATTAAGTTTAACCAAGCAGCCATAAAAATAAAATAAACAGAAGCTGAAGCCACAATAAAAGCAGTTCCCAATGTCCACATCCTTTTCTTGTCTTTCATTCCTAAAAGTAGGCTTATTAAAAATATAAGCACCCACATAGCACAAGGATTAAATCCATCAAGTACACCCATTAAAACAGCTAAAATAGGTAAAGAGACTTTATATATATCTTTCTTCCCCAAAAACGGTAATTTAATCATCTTTTCATCGTTACCTTCGGGGTTAATACCACTTCCGATCTCTCCTTCATCTTTTATGTCTTCTTTCGATGATCCTCCAATCTTTACGTCAGCCTTCCCTCTTGTTCCTAAAATACGCCCAGTCTCATTTGGATAATCTTGTTCCAAACATTCATTTATTCTTTTTTCTATTTGGACTGGAGTTGAAAGTTCATCAAACCCAATAAACGTTTTATCCCCTATTATTAAAAACGGAATTGCCCCTCCCTCCGCTTTTAAAAAAGTAGCCATCTCCTGCAAAAGTAATGCATTCTCTCGATTAAAATAAACCTCATAAGTTATTAGGTTTAAATCAGGATATTTGTTTTTTATACTGTCAAAAAATTCAATTTCTTTTGCACAATGTGGGCACCCAGTACCATGAAACAGATAAGCATCCACCTCACTAGAAGCTTCTGAAACAAAAAACACACCCCCAAAAAAAAGAAAGGCAAAAGTTATAACCGCAAAAAATCTTTTCATAATTTCAAAATTAAAATAATTAAATTTCTAAATACTTATTTTTAAACCACTATATTGTAACCTATTTTTGAATTTTTTGTAATTAGGAATAGGTTCAAAAACACAAATGACTTATTTTTACAAATAAGTCATTTGTGTTTTTACTTTACAATTTCATCATCACTTTTTATTTTTTCCTCTTTCTTTTCTTCATTTTCTGATTTAGCTAAAAATGCTCTCCTTGTAAAGAATCTTCTTAAACCGATTCTATTCTTTTGTCCTCTGAAAAGATTAGAATTGCCACAATTACCCATTCCTCTCCCTGTCATTGGACCTTCTTCTCTTGGTCCCATTCCATTTAAATTGGCCATAATATTTATACAAAATTTTAGAAATAATTATTTCGACCTATTGTTCTTTATATTATGAATATATACCCATTATAAAAGAAAGTCAAGACCCTCATTAAAAAATAAGGCACAAAAGAGGCAGTCCTCATTACCTTTTAATTACATGGTTTTTATTTTAAACAAAATTCACAAAGAAAAATTTTCTTGTATAAATATTAATAATTGCGATGGGTTTTTAATTTTTTTAAGTTTTTCTAACATCTTCAGATTGTAATCCCTAAAATATTTGATAATTCTAATTTTAAAGATTCATTATCCTTATACAAAACTGGAACATATCCAATACTATATGCCCCTTTCAAAGATCTATAAGAATCATCTATAAACACAACTTCACTCGCTTTAACCTTTAATTTATCAAACAATATTTGGAAAATTTCTGGCTGAGGTTTTTGAAAACCAACTTCTGCGGAAATTATTATTTCATCAAATATATCTATAATTCCATCTTCTTTTAATTTATTTCTTAATTCTGTTGAGTTATTACTAAGCAATGCTGTTTTGTATCCCTTTTCTCTCAAATCTTTTATAAATTCTATTAATTCATTATTTAAATGATATTTTCCCTTATTAGACTTCAATAAATCTGAAGCGTGGTTTATTGCCTCTTCTCCTTCGTTAAATTTTGAAACTATCATCTTAAAAACATCTTCAGATCTTACATTTTCTGTATTAAACAAATGGTTTACCTTAAAATACTCTCTTTCCCATTCTTCTTTAGTTATATTCAAATACTCACAAATATCGGCAAACAGATCGTTATCATTTATCTTTATCACTCCTCCATAATCAAATACAATCACTTTAATACCTTCTCTCTTTTCCATTTTTTTTATTATAACATAAACATAAATTGTTTTTAATCTTTAATAGCTTCGATGTAAAGAAATGAGTACGAGATGTGTACCTCGGTAATACTTTAGCTGTTTTCTCATAAAACTGCCAAAGTGTGTCATGATCCATAGTAAACTGTATTGGTGAAAAAAAATTTAAAAAATAAAGTCTAATTATTTTTTTTATACTCTTTTATTAATTCTACATCTTTAAAATCCTTTTCCCCTCCAGATGCCATTTTAAATTTAAGGAGTTCTTCTATGTTCATAAAAGGAATACCGTCTATTAAAAAAGCTGTCTTAATCGCTTCTTCTGTTGTTGTCTTATATTTATCCCAATTTAATTCACTATTAATCTCAAATGCATCCTTTTTTAAAAAAATCTTTCCATAATTTTCAAATTCTTCCCATTCTCCTGTTTTTCTTAATTTCTGGTGTAATTCTTTGGTAACTGATAAATCTATATCATTAGCTCTTCTAATTCCAAGAATATCCATTACCCCACTACCAATAACAACATACTGGCCTTTTGGTAAATTTAATTCTTTAATTTTTTGGATTATGTTCATTAACTCTAGTTATAGAATTCTTTTACTTTTTCAATAAAAGACTCTAAATCATCAATATGAATTTTCATGTCTGAATAATCCCCCGAATTACCATTATACCTCAATCCTTCCCCAAAATTTACACCCTCACTACCATCAAGCAAACTAGCTATATTTTTTACTTATCTACCACCAAATTCGCTACGAGAAATTTCCCCTAATCTCAAAAATCCTTCACTATCAACTTTTGATAAATATTGTTCTTTAATTGTAGGTTGTTTAATAAATTTTTCTTGATTCATAATTAAATTATACTATAAGTTTGAACTTTTACAAAGGTAAGTCTTGTCCAACGCAGAATTACACCCAAATGGAAATCGATTCTAACGCAAAAGAAGCCCAAAAGGGCTTCCAAATGCGACGAATCAATGTATCATATTCAATATATGACAATGAATACATACGATGATCATTTAGTAAGTGTCGCACAAATTAAAAAGTTTTCAAAACTTCATAATTGTGCAAAATTTAAAAGTAATAGTAGTAAGGTCGAAACATATGGTTGGATAGAAAATAGTTTAGAAATGTAAAAGTAACTTTTTGAGTTAAAATACAAAGGAAGCCCAACAGGCTTCCTTGCTAATAATTTAGTAACAAAATAAAATCCAATATGTTATATTTTAAATAATAAAGTTCATCGACATATTGAAATCTAAATTGTCGCAAGTCGTGGTAAACAAAAGCGGGCTCTTTCTGGAGAAGAAGGAAAGAGAATATTTAGAGATAAAAAAAGAACTAACCGTCAACAATGGTCTGACGGTTCACGAGGGGTCACGTGTGGCCCTTCTTTTTTTTCTTAAATTTATTATTTCTCTTTTAGAAGATTCACAACGTGCACAATTTAATCCAAGGTTAAAACTTCTTCTAGTTTGTATTCTATTATTTTTGCTGAGTATTCCGCATCGGATGGTCTGTCAAACAAGAAATATCCTTTAAATAATTTATCACCTAACAAAAGAGAAAACCAATATTCATCATCTGGCCACATTTGATAAAAAGGTATTTCATTAAAAGAAAACCAGTGTGGTTTCATTTCTTCTGTTTCTGTGGGTTCTCCAGTAAAATCTATTAATTTAAAAACATGAACCTCTAATACTTTCTCATCATTTTGGAACTTAAACTCAAGTACTCCCATCTTTTTAATACCCCATCTTTTATTCCAGATTCTTCGGTAGTTTCTCTCATCGCTCCTTCTTCAATTGTTTCTTTACCTTCAATTTTTCCTCCAAATCCATTCCACCTACCAACTCCAAAACTCCTCTTTTTCATACCAAGTAGGACTTTTTATCTTTTTCTTAGCGTTATTAATAGTGGCTGACCTTAATATTTCAATTTGGGGGACCGGTCATCCATTTATTTAAATTAAAGTTACAATAATTATGCAAACAAGAAACCTTCCACACCATATGAGGTGACCCCAATTAAAAATGATGCAATCATTATTCCAATGATGATTGAAATAAGAATCTTATCAATAATTGTCTTTTTCTTACTTACAAGAGAAAAAAATACAAATGAGATCAGCAACAGGAAAAAGGGTGGCTCATAAAAGATAGGTATAAAAGATAATGTATCTCTTATGGATAAATATTTTAAAGATTCTCTAATAAGATAAAAAAGGTCTATTAAAGAAAAGGCCAGTGGAATTAATAAAAAATAATTATTATCACCTAGTGAAGCCAAAACTTTATCCTTAAAACTTGGTTTTTTTAGAAAAGTTATTAATATAGCTACAAAAAGTAAAGAAAAGAAACTTATTAAGAAAAGGACTGATTCTTTATAAAGAGATTCAACATAAGAATCACCACCAAACAAATGCATGATAATTAAAGACAAAGGGATAAATCCCAAAATCACAAATATAATTTTTCTCCAATTAATTTTATTTTTTATTTTTAAATTTTCTTCCATCTTTTTTGTTTACTTAATCTATTTATTTAAACAAGATGTTATAATATTTAGATTTTTCCAACCACAAATACCAGATTCTAGTTTTTCACAACGAACCTCTTCTTTCTTGTAACAACTGAAATTTGGCAATGCCGAACAACTAAAATCATTCTTAATCTCAAAATCTTTATCAACACAATCAACAAAACCATCACAACTATCCATTTTTACCTTACAATCTTTGGATACCCAAAAACTTAGTTTAAATCCTATGTTGGATTGAAAATTATTTCTTAATGACCACTCAATCATATTAGTACCGTCGGCAAAAACAGCTTCTTCGTATGCAGAAGTATTATCAACCCCAGCTTCTTCTAGTATTCTTAATTCTTCCAAACTCAGACAATCTATACAATCCGACCCTAAAGATGTGGAATCATTATATTCACCCCCTGCATCTGAATAATCTATTTCTCCAACTTCTATTTCTTTGGTCTCGCTTGATTCCTCTTCAGTAATAACCTTAAGATAATCTTCATCAATTAGATCTGCATTTTCATTTCCTGAAAAAATATTATTAATATTAGATATTTTTTGAGGGTTATTTAAGAAGTAAACAAGTGACCCCCCCAACAGAACAACGAATAAAGAAACAACAATTAAAACAATCCCGACTTTTTTATTTTTCTTTTTTCCTATACCATCAATGTTTTGAGCCGGTTGTTCAATTACTTTAAATCCTTGTTCTACCTCTTGTAATGTCCAATTACTAGATAAAAATTGATTTGTAATAATTTCTTTAGTTAAACCTTTCTCTAATTGTTGTTTAATAAAATCTACTAATTCTTGATTTTTCATATTTTAATCATACCACTGTCTCATAGTGAAAGCGACATTCCAGAGACACAGGTCGGTCGCTTTCACCAAATTTATCTGCTCCAAACTTGGGATGATGTTCGAGATGTTATAAAACAAGGAGATTAAAATAAGATAATTATTCTATATTAGATCGCCAAGCTTTGACTAAATTAAAAATATTATTAATTAATTCGTCGGGTAAATTACTATTACCTATATTTTGTAATATTTCTTCTAGTGATTCAATAGCATAATTGTTGTAATCTTCATCAGGAATTTGATGATAAAGTTCTGCTATTTTTATTTCTGTTTTAATATTTATTATTTCTGATTCCTCTGGCTTTTTAGAAGCTTCAATATCAGCTTCACTGTGAAGTTTATCAACATATTTCAATAGTAACTCATTATTCTCAACATTATTTTTTTTAAAAAATTCAATAATATCTTTTTCGTTTATATTTTTTATAGGGTTAATCTGTTCATTCATCTTTTAATTATATAATAGGTTCGAATTTATACAAAGATAGCAAAAATAACCCTTACAAATTAAGGCTCAAAATTTTGCTCCGAACTTGCCTCACTAATATGCTACGGCCAATGGGGAGAATGTCCGAGAAAGTATGTTGGATAAATGAAAAATAATTCTAATTTTTAAACCATTCTTTTTGATCTATACCAGATTGCAAAATAATACCTTTTAAAGTTCTAGGTTTAATAGATTTATTTCCATGGAAAGGCACACAAACATTTCTTAAAATTCCCTTCTGATACCCAACGTAGTAAAAATGACTTGCGTTTGTATAATTAAGCTTAAATCCATTTCCCTTTAAAAAAGATTCTATATCTTTAAATGTCCAATTAAAAAATCTTTTTGGCATTATTGTTATTACACAGTTGAAAATCCATACATATTTATTAAATATGGAGATTTAATTGGTTTAAGAGAGTTAATATTTGACCAAAGCTTTTCATATTCTTGATCAGATTGTTGATTTAATGACTGGAAACGTGAACCCTTTATTTTCTTTGCTGATTCAATATATCCATTTACTGCTTGAAGTAAATTAAAAAAAGCAAGTTTAGGATCATCACTTGACTCAACAATATTAAATTCAAGAGCCACAGCATACCATGTGTCACCATCTTTAAAAACTATATATCTAAAGGTTCCCTTTGTTGGTGTATTCATCATTTTATTACTATATCATAATAAGATAAAAAATAAAATACTATGATTCAATGGTTCGAACTTCGTAAAAGGTAGCAAAAATAATCCTTATAAATAAGGGTTAAAATTTTGCTCCGAACTTGGGAGAATGTCCGAGATGTTATTTTGTAAAATAATAGATAAATGATATTATTTAAATTATGAAAACCAATATTTATATAGATGGAAATAATTTATATCGCTCTGCTAAGGAACTTGGTTTTGAAATAGATTATAAAAAGTTTCGTGTCTGGTTATCTCAAAAATATAATACAAAGAACATTTTTCTATTTATAGGATATCTGGAGAATAGAAAGGAATTTTATAATTATCTTAAAAATTGTGGTTTTGAATTAATCTTTAAAGAAGCAGTTTTACACGAAGGAAACATTAAGGGAAATTGTGATGCCGAACTTGTATTAAAATCTGTTGATGATTATCATTTGAAAAATTTTGATAAATTTATACTTATTTCCAATGATGGAGATTTTGGTTGTCTTGTAGAATTTTTAATAAATAAAAATAGACTAGAGATTATACTCTCTCCAGATAAAAATAAGTGCTCTATTTTACTTAGAAATAAAACAAATAAAATCTTATACTTAAATGAGATTTATAAAAAATTCTCTAAATAAAACACCTAAAAAGAAAAAGCTCCCGGTATGGGCGCACCCATACAAGGATCTCTTTCATAATGATATTAGTATTATAGCAAGCAGGTTGTTAAAGTCAATAGGTTTCGATTTGGGTTCGAACTTCTACAAAAGGTAGCAAAAATAACCCTTGATAAATAAGGTTTAAAATTTTGCTCCCTCGGTCGGTTCAGAAACTTGACCTCTCAAATGTTGTAAGGACCTTTGAGCTACTTTTGAAGTGGGATTTGGATGCAGGTCGGTCACTTTGAGTGGATAGAGTGGACACTATAAAAAGAACTAAATAATCTTATGTTTTTTAAAAGCATTACATCTTTTGCATGCAATTCTTAGATTAGATATATCATTTGATCCAAAACTTTGGGCTGGAACCTTCTTACCATTTTGGGGTTTCATTTTTCTTAACTTTTTGTTTAATTCATTAGTAGAAAGTGGAATATAATGATCAACATCAAAAACCTTCTCTTTACTGCAATCTTTATGAATATTTAACTGGCATTTCTTTCCATATTTAGAAACCAGTTTTTTGAAAATATCATTTCTAATTTTATTAAACTCTTCTCTTTTTATCTTAGGATCTCTAAAATCAAACATCTTACGATATTTTTTCTCAAATATAAGAGCATCACCTTTTGCTAATTTATTTAAAAAAAAATTATAATCTTCTTTGTATTCAAAGATATCCATGAGCTTCATTTTATAATAATCTCACTATAAAATCTATTAAAAATAATGATTTAGTAGAACAACTAATGCAATTGGTAGATAAGATAGATATTGATGAATTTGAAGCAAGAGAGAAGATTCAAGAAGAGATAAATAAATACAAGCAGTTTAGCTATGCAGTTCTAGGAAGAGAGACAGAGTTTGATAAAAAAACGATTGAGGCAGATATGAGGAATTATATAAAGCATGTACTTAAAACGGGTACCAAGGATCAAAAAAGGGAGATTCTGGGGTGTTTAAAGAGTGAGGTGGTGGTGTTAGATAAGAAGATTTTACTTAAAAATTAAAATATCACTTGAGTAATTATTCCAAAATCATTTTCTAAAATTTCCTTAATCTTAACCTTATTTTCATTTGGTTTTATCTGACAATCTGCAGAAAGACACTCTAAATCTTTCTCATTTAATTTATTAGGAATGATTAGATTAATTTCTAAATCATCCTTTGTGATTTTTATTCCTGGTTCTATATTTATAAAATACTCATTAAAAATTCTTCCGAGTTCATTATGTGTAAGCTCTTGAATTTCAGAAGCCATTTGATCATATTCTTCTATTTTTTTATTAAATTCTTCTTCTAAAATTAAAATTCCACTGGCATGACCAAAACTATTATTCCTATACCTTATAATCTTTTTACACTTTTTTACAATTGGATCACATGCTTTTAATATATTCAGTAATTCAAAAATAGAACTTTCTGGAAATTCTGATAAGCTCCATATTGTTTTTGATTCTCTATGTAATTTTCTTTTATCTTCAGGAGATTGTATTAAAACATCATTAAATCTATCTGGCATCCATATTTTAGTTTTAAATATAGTTTGATATATAAAACTCATAAATAGTAAATGATACGCAAAAAGAGCTAAATGATATGAATTATTATTTTGAGCATAAGTAAATTGTTCTATTAATCCATAAACATAATTTCTCTCTTCTTCACTATCATATTTTATAGAAAGATAAGAAAAAATAGATGAATTCATAAATAATTAAATACGATCAACATTCCCACACTTAGGACAAGTTACTGTTTTACTTCCAAGAGCTGTGAGTAAACTAATACTTGTGTAATCATTATTTTTTACGAAAAATCCATAACCGCATTTGCTACATTTATGATAGCTATCTAAATATAATCCTCCAACCAAAGAATTGTCACACACATCTAAACCAACATGATTAGGAGACACGGTTAGCGGACCGATTGTTTTATTAAGTGATATCTTTTCTTCTTCTAATCTAGATATAGCTTTTTCAATTTCCTTTTTTTGTTCAGTTGAACTTTTTTCCAAATCTTTTCTATAAACATCAATCAAGTTATTAATTTTTACTTCTACTTCATTGGCTTGTTTCTCTCTCTTTTCTATAATAGTCTTCTGGCTAGCAAGAAATTCTTCAAAATTTTTCTTATATTGATCTCTATCAGATTCTAATTTTTCTTTATAATCTTTATTTTGTCTATAAACTATAATAGTGGCAAAAATCGCTAATACTGTGAAGAGAACAGCTAATGTTCCAACCATTAACCCATATGGATTTGTCCAAAGACTTAATTGCTGGTTTGTTTTTTCTAATATTTGTATATATTGTTCTTCCATATAATTTTATTCCTCCCAAAGCTTACTTATAACTTCCTTGGTTTTTTGTTCATAAATTTCAATCAGTTTTTTAGATGATTCAACTAATTCTATTTCTTTTTCTATTTTTTCTACAATTTGTTTTTGAATTTCAAGAGGAGGAACAGGAATTTTAATTTTATTCAATATTCCTATAGGTAATTGAGGTTGAGCACTACCTGATATAAAATTATTGACTTGTTCATTAAATTTTATAGAGTTGAGGAATAATAATAAAAATCTTGGTAAAATTTTTTCTAAATTACTTCTCAAAAGTACCATACCAGAATTAATTCTAATATTATCAAAAGATATATCTTCAGAATAATAAGCTGTATTTCCTATCGTCCCACGTGTAGTTAAAACAACATCATATTTATCGAGTTTTCCCTTTCTAAGAATTTTATCTTTTTCTTTTGTTATAAAATCACAATTTGAAAAATTAAAAGTGCCCCTCCTAACATTACTAGTATTTAAAAATAGACAATATCCTTCACTTTTAAAATCTTCCTTTTTAGGATAGTTAACCCCTCTATCACCATCTATTATTTGAAACACTTTAGAATCTCCAAGAAACACTTCTTTGTAATTTAGATCAATATCAATTTTAGGTTTCCAATTTTCAGAAATTTGCCTTGCTCCATCTATAATTTTTTGATACCCATCTAATTCAGCAACAATTTGCTCTTGAATTTCAAGAGAAGGAAGAGGAAAAGAAAGTCTTCTTAAGTCACTGTTTGATAAATGTAATATATTTGCACCTTTAACATATTTTGATAATTCTACTTTTAAAGGAGGGTTACTTATAAGTAATGCTAAGTAGTCTGATAATATATGCTTGTTTTTTGTTCTAATTACATTTATATCTCCGCCAATTATTACATTATTCTCATTTAATGATCTTGCAACTGCTATCCCCATTGCATCTGCAGTTGTAGTCGCTGGAACTAAAACATCACCCTTTAATGATTTAATCTTTCCATTAAAATTTGTTGTGCTAAAGATATTTTTTATAATTGGATTATATAATGTATATATTTCACCATAATGAATACATTTATTTTCTCCATTCTCTATTAAATCACTTTTTGATAACCCTTGGCCTTTTAGTAATTCAATTTTTTTGTCTTTTTCCAGCTCTTCAATTTTAACCATTGGCCATTTTGTATTTGAATAATCTTTCACTTCTCTATATCTATCACCAGAAAGATTAAAATCTTCACTTTCTAAAATCTTTTTTCTCTCTACATATAAAGCAATTTTACTTTCTAATTTTTTACCAGATTTCCATTTTTTAAATATTTCTATTGCTTCTGGAATATCGTTTTTATCTATTGGCCTCCTTTGTGCACCTAAATTAAATCCATCATTTTCAATCTTAAGAAATAGTATTTCTTTTTTGTTCTTAGCAATCTCATTATCAAATATTAAAATACTCGTTTTTACTCCTGCATAAGGATTAAACACTCCACTAGGAAGACTGATAACGGCACAAAGGCCATCTTTTACTAGATTTTCTCGAAGTTTCTTGTGTGCTGTAGCAGATTGAAAAATAATACCTTCTGGGACAATTATACCAGCTCTACCTTTTGGCCTTAAATGATTCATTATATAATCCACAAAGAGAACCTCACTTCTATTTGATTGAACACTAAATTTACTATGAGTTTTCACTCCACCCTTAGGACTCATAAAAGGAGGATTGGCTAACATCACATCAAACTTCTCATTCCACTTTTCCTCCATAGTAAGAGTGTCATAATTGTAAATCTTTGGATCTTTAAACTGGTGGAGATACATATTTACCTGTGCAATACGAACCATTCCAGGATCTATGTCATATCCCTCAAAATTCTCTATGAGTTTCTTTCTCTGATCTGGAGTAAGAGGCTTTTCATTGTTTTTTTTTCCATCTTTATCTTTTCCATTATGTTGTTCTAATATATGTTTATAAGCACTAATAAGGAATCCACCAGTACCACAAGCAGGATCAAGAACCTTGTCATCCTTTGTCGGATCAACAATCTCAACCATAAAATCAATAATATGTCTTGGTGTCCTAAACTGTCCTGCATCTCCTTGACTCCCCATTATAGAAAGAAGGTATTCATAAGCATTTCCAAGTTCTTCAGGGTGAGAATAGTCAAAATAATTTATTTCTTTCAAGAAAAGCCCTAGAACTTCTGGGGCTCTATATGGAAGAAAAGCTGATTTAAAAATATTTCTAAATAGTGAAGGAAGTTGTTTTGCTTGAGAGAATTTAATTAGTGCTTCAGAATATAAATTCATTCTTTCTTGATTACCAATACGAGAATCCATAAGTTTAGTCCAAGAATATTTTTCTAAATCGCCAACAAAGAAAGAGGGCTTACCTCCAACCTTAATGGCTGATTGGTCCATATCATCCATAAACTTATAAATCAAAGCATTTGTTATTTGTTCTATTTGAGAAGTAGGATTTGGAACAACTCCAACAAGCACTTGGCGAGCACTATCTATATGTCTTTTTGTATCTATGTTCATAAATTATTTTAATTCATATAAGTATTAAGTGATACATAATCCCTTACATAACTTGGAACAACCTCTCTAAAACCATTTAATCTTTGATACTCCTCGAAATCAAAAGCTGGGCAATTATAAAATCTCGCTAATTCATTACTCTTTATTATATCGCGAACTTCTTCATCTACAATATATGCTTTGAAAAAGCTTTTAACTGAAGCGTAATGTTCCTGATCTACTGGATTTATTTCGGTGAATTTACTCCATTCTGATTCAAGTAAATCATCTTTCATTTCAAAACTATCTTTTTGACCAAAAGCTACTTGTAGAAATTCTCTTACACTTACATTTCTATCAAGAGAAAAAGCTTTTTTGATTTTATCTAAATTTAAGAAATGGCTTGGCTTATTAAATATATGAGTTTTTGTATATTCTTCAGCTCCTATTTCATCTCCATTATTCCAAAGGTTAGACAATACTTCATTTGATAACACATCCTCTTGAACAGCTCTTTTGAATCCTTCTCTATCTATTCTCATACCACTTTCTCCAATAACTGATTCATTTATTGTTTTTATGTTATCATTTGTAGCAAGATCAATATTACCTTCCCACTTATCTATACCAGTAGGTCCATCTCCACCAATACCTGTATCTATAGGTGGTTCTATTTCTGTTGTTCCTCCAGGTCTAGGTAATCTTATTTTTTCATCATAAGGAAATTCATTCTCGAAATATTCACAGGTAGCAAAATAGTCGAAGAATTTAAACTTTTCTTTATTTTTAGATACAATATCATTATTTTCGTAATCTCTATATTCAAAAGTATATTTACGAGTTCCTCTACCTTTTATCTGAACAAAGTCAGAAGGACTAAATACAGGTCTCATAAGAGCTATGTTTAAAAGATCCTGACAATCGTAACCAGTAGTCATCATTCCAACAGTTACAGCCACACGAGTTTTACTTGAATCATATCCCTCTGGTTTCTTAACCTTTCCACCAAGTTTATTATTAAAATCTGAAAAGTTGATAGTCATTTGCTGAGCATCCTTAACCTGAGAAGTTACTTGCATAGCAAAATCTGATTCATAATATAAGTCAGGCCACTTTTCCATAGCCAACTTATTTAAAATATTTGTTATTTTTGCAGCATGATTTTGAGATACACAAAAAACAATAGATTTACCAAAAAGTTTTACTCCTAAACTATCAGCAACAGGATCAAGAAATCCATTATCAAGAAATGCCTTACACATAACCACATTAGTTTCTTCATTAAAAAGTTTCTTTTCATATTGTTTTTCTGTAAAGATTTCTTCAGAGATATCTCCATTTTCAATATCTTTCTTTTTTATAGATAGCCCTTGATCAGAAAGTAATTGAGTGGTTATTTCTGTTCGAGCATCTATAACAACAGGATTAATAAGAAATCCATCTTTCACACCAGAGAGAAGATCATATCTAAATGTAGGTTCTCCTGAATCACAGCCAAAAGTTTTATATGTATCTAATAACTGTCTTTTTTCAAACTCTCTTTGTGTGTCTAATCCTTTGTCATCAAAACCTCTCAAATAATCTTTAGGTGTCGCAGTTAATCCAAGTTTATAACCTACAAAATACTCAAACACAGCACGAGAATTTCCACCAATAGAACGATGTGCTTCGTCTGAAATAACTAATTCAAAATCTGTAGGAGAAAATTCCTTTTTATATCTATCACCAGCTTGAAATGTTTGTATTGTAGAAACAACAATGTGGGCATTAGTCCAAGAATCTCGAGCATCCTTATATATCACACAGTTATAATCTTTTCCTAAATAATTTTTAAATGCTTTATATGCTTGATCTTCGAGTTCTAATCTATCGACTAAAAATAAAATTCTGCGAGCATTACCAGATTTCAAAAACAATCGAATAACTCCAGCTGAAATCAATGTCTTACCCGTACCTGTGGCCATTTCAAAAAGAAATCTATTTTTATTTTCTTTTGCACTATTTTGAAGAGCCTTAATTGCTTGAACCTGATATGGTCGCATTTGTTTAAGATTATTTTCTTTAAGAAATTTATTGCGAGTACTCTCATCTAAAAACATTGGATCACTGGAGTAATTGGGCATCTGTGATTCAATAATGTAATTCTCATCAATAGAAGTGTTAGCGAGCTCTAATGGGTTTGGAATATAAGTCTCATATTGGGTTATAGATTCTTGGGTAGGAAACCTAGAAATAGTATCAGGGTTTCCATGTTTTGTGTCCCAGAAATAATGAATATTCCCATTTGAAAGAATAATAAAGCGAGCTCCAACATTACGAGCATATACTTTTGCTTGTTCTTTAGCCGAAAGTGGATTAATGGATTCTCTTTTAGCCTCAACAACCACAAGTGAACGACCATTTTTATCTAATAAAAGAAAGTCAATAAACCCTTGTCCTTGATTTTCAAAATCATCTCCAAGTTCTTTATATCTAACACCTGGCTCAAGTTTTATATTTGCTTTACCTTTTTCAGAATCTTCAAATCTCCACCCTGATTCTTCAAGAAGTTTATTAATTTTTATTCTTGCAGAAGCTTCTTTATTGGAATTCATATATAAAGTCATTTTCCCACATTTTTACCTTTTTTACAATTATATAGCAAAAGAGACCTTCCCAGACGTGGGTCGGTCGCTTTCACCAAATTTATCTGCTCCCCGGGTAGGGATCGAACCTACGACCTTAGAGTTAACAGCTCTCTGCTCTACCGCTGAGCTACCGGGGAATGTTGTTTTGTTTATTAAAACAGCAAGAATATCATACCAAAAATATTCCAAAAAAGCAAAACCCTAAATCTTTGAGGTTTTGCTTTTTTTCTGGGATTAAGCGGTTTTTTCTTTTTTAAATTGACGCATTATAACTCGATAGACAACAACTATTCCTAAAATCAAAATTATAGTCAAAAACCACTGCCAGAAAGTATTTGGTAAAAATCCATAGCTAGAATTTTTTACATTATTATTTTGATTGTTGTAAGCACCATAAGCTGAGGCGGTCATATAATTAAGATAAGCATTATTGGTTCCATTATAATTATAAGCTTGATATTCAGACAAATGATTGTTGGTTGTATTTCCATTATTAGTCAAATAACCGGTTGTAGTTTTTACAACTGGGACATTAGACCCACCAGTGTAGTAATAATAGTTATTGATAACAGTGGTTCCCTCTTCTGTCTTTTTTGTTTCTTTCTTTACTGGTTCTGATGAATAACCAGCATATTGATAATATTGGTAAGATGGATTATTGGAAGAAAAAGAAGAGGAAGAGTAAGAGTAAGGATTATTTGTGGCAGCCATAGCGTTTCCAGCAACAAACATCAAAAAAAATACAGTTCCAGCAACTATTAAGTTTTTTAAATTTAAATTAAACATTCTTGTATTATATCACACATAAAACTATTTTGTCAAGCCCAAACATACGGGTAAATTTTAAAAATGAATTTTTTACTATAAATGAATATCAATTCCAAAAACCTTTATTTTATAATGGTTATTATATAAAAAATTAGACAAAGTTTTTAAAACGTGTCAGTATTCACAAGGCCAGACCTTGGTTTAAAAAGGATTTGCGGTGAATTTTAGTAATACCATATTTTTTGATGGCTTCATAATGTGCCCGTGTGCCATAACCTACATTTTTTTCAAAACCATAATTTTTATATACCCTTCCATAATCTTCCATGATTTTATCTCTCGAAACTTTGGCCACTATAGACGCCAAAGATATTATTGAAATTAATTCATCCCCTTTTATTAAAGTTTCTTGATTCAAATATTTTTCTTCTGCCCTAAGTCCCCCATCGAGATAAACTAAGACATGATTTATATCTTTATCTTTTGTTATTTTTTCTAAAGAATTATTTAGAGCTTTCTTAATAGATGAAACGATGCCAAACTTATCAATCATCTCATTCGAAACCAAACTAACAGCAAAATCACAAACACCATCATCTTTTCTTTTTTTTAAATAATCAAACCATTTTTGTCTCTGTTTTTTTGTTAACTTTTTTGAGTCTCTAATTGGAAGTCCAGTTTCTTCTTTAAACTCTGCAATTAAATTTTCGCTCTCTTTGGCTAAAAACAAAAAAGCTGAAACAGCCACTGGCCCAGCTATTGGACCTCGGCCAACTTCATCTATTCCAACTATGTATTTAATATTTTTCATCTCACATATTATATATTTTTTATCTGAAATTGGATAATAAAAAGATGGTTTAGTCTATATAGAGCAAACTTTACTTATTTGTTATACTTAAAAAATGGAGACCGAACTAAACTCTAATTTCATACATCTACACACCCACTCCCACTATTCCCTTTTAGATGGTCTGTCAAAAATTCCTGACATGGTCAAAATAGCTAAGGGAAATAAGATGAATGCAATCGCCCTAACCGACCACGGAAACATGTACGGGGCGATTGAATTTTATAAAGAATGCAACAAGGCGGGGATCAAGCCGATCATAGGTATTGAGGCATATATAGCAGAAAGAAAGAGAACCGATAAAGAGCCTGGTGTTGATAACAAGAGGTACCATCTAACATTACTTGCTAAAAACAAACAAGGTTATAAAAATTTAATGAAATTAGTTTCTTTAGCCAACCTCGAAGGGTACTACTACAAACCTCGAATGGATAAAGAGATATTGCAAAAATATCACGAAGGGATAATCTGCCTATCCGGTTGTATGGGTAGCGAACTATCACGAGCAGTACTCGCTGACAACCAAGAAAAAGCTCGAGATCTAATTCTCGAACATCAAGATATTTTTGGTAAAGAAAATTATTTTCTGGAAGTTCACTCTCATCCTAAAATTGAAGGTGATAAAAAAATCAGAGATGGTATTTTAGCTTTGGGCAAAAAATTTAATATACCTGTAGTGGCTGGACAAGATTCCCATTATTTATGCCAAGAAGACCACAACGCTCACAATACTCTCCTCGCTGTAAACACAAGTAGCTCTGATTCTAAAGAAGGAACAAGATTGGAATTTTCAGATGATGATTTTTCTTTAATTAATGAAGAGAAAGCTTTGGAATATTTTAGAGATTGCCCCGAAGTTGTGAAAAATACAAAAATGATAGCAGATTTATGTGAGGTATATGATCTAGAATTAGGCAAAGCATATTTCCCAGACTTCCCAATTGAAGAAGGAAAAACTTCAGATGAAATGCTAAGAGAAAAAACAGAACAAGGATTTATATTTAGAGGACTAGAAAAAACTCCTGTATATATGGACCGACTAGATTATGAGCTTGGTATTATTAAACAAAAAGGTTACCCTACATATTTCCTGGTTGTTGGTGATCTTCTTCGCTTTTCTCGAGAAAACGGTATTTATACAAATGTTAGAGGATCTGTCGCTGGTTCTTTGACCACATACCTACTCGGTATTACTAATGTTGATCCTATCACTTACAAACTTCCTTTTGAAAGATTCCTAAACCCAGAAAGACCATCATTGCCAGATATTGATATGGACTACGCTGATAACAGACGAGATGAAGTTATTGCTTATGCTAAACAAAAATATGGCGAAAATAAAGTTGCACAAATAGGAACATTTGGAACAATGATGGCAAAAGGCTCGGTCAAAGATGTTGCTCGTGCTCTTGGCTATCCATATGCTATCGGAGATAAAATATCTTCAATGATTCCACTTGGTTCTCAAGGGTCTCCAATGACAATTAAAAAAGCCATGGGGCTAGTTCCAGAATTTAAAGAATCTTATGAAAAAGAACCAGACACTAAAAGGATAGTAGACCTTGCTTTAAAATTAGAAGGTTGTGTCAGGCACATTTCTGTTCATGCAGCAGGAGTGGTTATTTCTCCTAAACCACTAGAAGAATTTACTCCAATTCAATACGATCCTAAGGGCGGTAATATTATTACTCAGTATGATATGTATAGTATTGAAGACGCCGGTCTCCCAAAATTTGATTTCTTGGGAATTAGAAACTTGGCTATTTTAGCCTTGGCTGTAAAGTTAGTTAAAAAAATTCAAGGCAAAGATATTGATATCATAAAAATTCCGCTTGATGATAAAAAAACATTTTCTCTCCTATCAAAAGGAGAAACCATCGGACTTTTTCAACTAAATGGAACCGGAATGACTCATTACTTAAAAGAACTTAAGGTTTCAACCATCCATGATATCAATGTTATGGTCGCCCTTTATCGTCCTGGTCCCATGGAAAATATTAATGAATATATCGCCAGAAAACATGGTAAAAAACCAGTTACCTACATGCACCCAAAAATGGAAAACTTTTTAGATACAACTTTTGGGGTGTTAGTTTATCAAGACGATCTCTTGATGACTGCTATTGAAGTAGCTGGATATACTTGGGGTGAAGTGGATAAATTTAGAAAAGCAGTTGGTAAAAAAATACCAGAAGAGATGGCCAAGCAACATATTAAATTCGTCGATGGATGTCAATCTTTTGGAGGTTTAACAAAAAAACAAGCAGAAGATATTTGGAAATTATTTGAACCATTCCAAGGATATGGATTTAATAAAGCTCACGCTGCTAGTTATGGTTTCGTTGCCTACCAAACAGCTTACATGAAAGCTAACTTCCCCGTTGAATATATGACTGCCATCTTAACTTCAGAATCTGGAGATGTAGAAAAAATTGCTGAAATAGTCAGAGAATGTACCCGAATGGGTATAGAAGTTTTACCTCCTAACATCAATGAAAGTTTTGGAGATTTCACAATAATTGATGGAAAAGATGGGAACAAAGATATTCGCTTTGGGCTATATACGATTAAAAACCTAGGTAAGGATATCGCTGATGCAATAATAAGCGAGAGAAAAGCTCGAGGTAAATTTAAAACACTAGCAGATTTTTTTGAAAGAGTAAATCATAAAAATTTAAATAAAAAATCTGTAGAAGCTTTAGCTAAAGCGGGAGCAATGGATGAGTTCGCTGAAAGAAACATCATTATTGGCAACATAGAAACGCTTCTTTCTTTTAATAAAGAAATTAAAGTTTCAGTTAATCAAGATTCTCTGTTTGGAGAAATTGGAGGAGTCTCAGTCAGCCTTTCTCTTTTACCGCAAGATCCAATTAGTAAAAGAGAAAAGCTGGCTTGGGAAAAGGAATTACTTGGTTTATACGTTTCTGGACATCCACTTGATGAGCTCAAAGACAAAATCGAAAAACATGGTATTTTGATTAAAGACATAAAAAGAAATTGTAAAACGAACCAAGTGATCACCGTCGCTGCGGTGATTGATGAAATCAAAACTTTCACCACTAAAAATAACAGTGTCATGTCGTTTATTAAATTATCTGATACTTCAGGAAATATAGAGGCTGTGGCTTTCAGTAAGATTTATGAGACATATAGAGATATTCTTGTGGCAAACAATGTTATTGCCGCAAAATGCAAAATAACCGAAAGGAATGGAGAAAAAAGTTTGAGTATTGAAGCAGTTAAGTCAATATAAAAAATAAAAACACCCCCTTTGGGGTGTTTTTATTTAACTATTAAATTTTTCATCTAATGGACTAATATTGTCCATTATTTTTATTACTTGTTTTGAATATCCGGGAACAATTGAATCTGGATTGTATTTCTTTAGAATTTGCTCAGTAGTCATATCCTTCTTATAAGCGGTAGCATTTTCATTGTTTCCACTTAAAGTTTTAGATATATACTCAATCGACTCTTCTACTGAATCAAATCCTTTTTTACAAGAATGCCAACCAAAACTATTATTGGGAGCTTTTGCGTTTTTACAAGCAAATTTTCCTCCTGTTGATTCCCTCATAGCAATAGCTGGTAAAAGCCTCCAGTCTATGCCATTTTGCTCAGCCTCTTCTACAAATTTTATTCCATAACCAGAAAGAGGAGCACCTTTTGAAGCATAATATTTATCAATTGCTTCAGCTTTTAATTTACGAGATTCATCTTCTTGTGTTGTTATCACAGAACTTTCACTCGATATTAGATTGGCATCTACAGTCTTGTCTTCTAGCGCTACTTGATTGGTGAGCGGAGAAGCCATTGCGATCATTGGAATTAAAATAAACGACTGCAATACCTTAAATATCTTTTGTGTATGCATAATGAGCGGTTTCGATCCGCCAAACGCCACCTTGAGATGGTTTAGTTTTAATCTAAAATAGATTAAAACTAAAAGACCCTACTATCATCATATAAATACAATAATAAATAGGACTTCAATAGGATAACATAATCAAGCAGATAAGTCAAGATTAAAAAGGTGTTTTTCGGGGAAGGTTTTAACAAAAAGTCCTTATTTTATAAGAGTTTTTTATTGTTTAGCATTTGACAAATAGGCTAATTCTAATGTCTAATAATGGCTTTAAATAAAGGTTTTTGTCTCTTTTTGACAAAAATTATTATCGTTGTTAAAAAAACATTGCAAAATAAGTATTTTTTAATAAAAAAATAAAATATTCTTAAAATAAACTAATTGTTTTTTCCACAGCAATGCTTGTATTTTTTACCAGAACCGCAAGGACAAGAATCATTTCGCCCAGTCTTTTTTTCTGTATTTCTAATAGTTCCTAATGTACTTCCCCCCTCTGATGAGCTTAGTATTAATTCGGGCCTAGATGAAACTAAATCTTGTTCATCACTTTTTTCTCTTTCCCGACTCTCTACATTAATAGTATTAATCAAAGAGCAAACTTTTTCTTTAAAGTTTATTTCCATCTCTCTAAAGAGTCTAAGTCCTTCTCTTTTATATTCTACTAGTGGCTCTCTTTGTCCATAAGCTCTTAGGTTTACAGAATTCCTAGTATTTTCCATCGTCTCTAGGTGATCTACCCAAAGAAGATCTGTTGTATACAAAGCAATTCTTTTAATAGTTTCAAAAAACATATTATCTCCTAGGGCAAACCTCTTTTGTTTTACAACTTCTTTCATTTCTGGCTTGTCTTCTATGACCTGCTCGATGAATTTTTCTAGCTCGTCATAATTTCCACTCAACATTATTTTTCGTCTGTCATAAACTATTGCTCTCTGGTGACTTAAAACATTATCGTATTCCAAAGTATGTTTCCTAGAATCAAAATGAAATCCTTCAATCTTTGCTTGAGCTCCCTCAAGAGCATTAGATATAAATCTATTTTCAATAGGCTCATCTTCAGGAACTCCCATCTTACCCATCATGCTCTTTAGCCGATCAGATCCGAAAACCCTCATCAAATCATCTTCCATGGAAACATAAAATTGAGTAGCCCCTGGATCTCCTTGACGACCAGTTCTTCCTCGCAACTGATTATCAATACGTCTTGCTTCATGTCTTTCGGTCCCCATAACAAAAAGCCCCCCTAGTTCTTTTACTTGTTCGTATTTTTCTTTATCAAAAGGAACACCTCCTAGTTTAATATCAACTCCACGACCGGCCATATTTGTCGCTACTGTTACTGCACCAAGTCTTCCAGCGTTAGCAATAATCTCTCCCTCTCGCTCATGGTTTTTAGCATTAAGAACCGTATGAGGAACACCTGCTTGAGTTAAATATGCAGACAAAAGTTCGTTTTTCTCAATAGAAACTGTTCCGAGCAACACAGGCTGTCCTTTTTCATTAAGCTCTTTAACCTTTCTTGCCACAGAAGTAAACTTACCTTTTTCTGTTTGATAAATTAAATCTGTATAATCTCGCCTATTAATAGGACGATTAGTTGGAATAACAACTACATCAAGACCATAAACCTTTAGAAATTCTTCTTTAGAAGTTTCGGCTGTACCAGTCATGCCTGATAATTTTTTGTAAAACTTGAAATAATTTTGATATGTAATAGAAGCTACAGCCCTTGTTTCTTTTTCTATTTTAACTCCTTCTTTAGCCTCAATAGCTTGGTGTAAACCGTCACTCCATCTTCTACCTGGTTGCATTCTCCCTGTAAAAGGATCAACAATAATAACCTCTCCATCTTTAACTACGTACTCTTTATCTTTTTCATAAAGCGAACGAGCCTTAACAGCTGTCTCTAAGTGATGAACATATTTAATCCCCTTTTCAGTATATATATCAGAAATACCCAAAAGAGATTCGGCTAAAGTAATACCATGATCGGTCAAAGAAATAGCTTTTAGTTTTTCATCTACGGTATAATCCTCCTCCGGTTTCAATTGTTTGGCAATTTTAGCAAAAGTATAATACAAATCCTCACTCTCTTCTGCAGGAGATGAGATTATAAGAGGAGTCCTTGATTCATCAATTAAAATAGAATCCACCTCATCTACAATTACATAAAAATGTTCTCTCTGAACGATATCATCTATGTTTCTAGCTAAATTATCTCTCAAATAATCAAAACCAAACTCATTATTTGTCCCATAAACAATATCACACTGGTAGGCTTCTTTTCTTGAACAAGGTTTAAGATATTCATACTGGACACGGAATCCTCCTATTTCCTTATCATCTTCTGCTTGCTCTCTTGTGACATGGCTGGGATCATAAACAAATGAAGCAACTTGAGAATTGATAACTCCAATACTTAGTCCCAAGGCATGATAAACCATTCCCATATTTACGGCGTCTCGTCTCGCAAGATAATCGTTGACTGTAACAATATGCACTCCCTTATCAAGAAGAGCATTTAAATAGGCAGGCATAGTAGCAACTAGAGTTTTCCCTTCTCCCGTTCTCATTTCCGCTACATTTCCTTTGTGCAAGGCGATTGCTCCAACTAGCTGAACATCATAGTGTCGCTCACCTCTGGTTCTAACAGAAGCTTCCCTAACTAAAGCAAAAGCTTCAGGTAAAATATTATCAATATCTTCCCCCTCACTTAATCTTTTTTTAAATTCTTCGGTTTTTAATTTAAAATCAGTATCCGCTATTTTTTTCGTTTCTTCTTCTAGGCTGTTTATTTTTTCTACTAAAGGCTTCCATTTTTTTATCAACCTTTCGCTTTCTGTTCCTATAATTTTATCTACAATATTCATGATATCTTTCTTGTTTAATTCTTAAATAAACCTATATTACAAGCTGTTTTTATAACATAGGAATTCAACTACCCTATTGTAACACAAAAAGAAAACCTCTGATAGAGAGAGGTTTTCTTTTTATTCCTAAGAGTATTACTTCTTAGCTTTTTTAGCAGGCTTCTTAGCAACTTTTTTGACAGCCTTCTTTGCTGGCTTCTTAGCTACTTTTTTGACAGCCTTTTTTGCTACTTTCTTGACAGCCTTTTTAGCTGGCTTCTTAGCTTTTTTTGCTACCATATTTTTAAAAAAATTATTTTTTAAAGTTGTGTGTGATTTCACGACCTCATAAAAAATTTTTATGAAAAACGATCACACTCACATTTATATTATCTTACACATTTGAAATAATCACAACTTTTTTTAACAAAAAAATGTGGATAACTTTTTTATTTTTGAAAATTTATTTTTGAAAAAATTTTTTTAGAAAATAAAATGAAAAAATTTTTATTTTAATTTTAAATTGCTGAGAAAAAAATGATTCTTATTATAAAAAGAAAGACACCAAATTGGTGTCTTTCTTACTTGTATTAATAAGCCGAATTCTGTTTCAAATGAAAAAATATTTTTAAAAAAAATTATTCTCTCATTTAATGGTAGATATTTATCTAGGCCCTCAATTACTTTCGGGCTCAAGCGATTCTCTCCAACAAAAAGTTGAAGCACGATCTTGCACACGCGTAAGTATTTTGCCGTTTCACCCGAACTTAATCGGTTCGTCACTGTTCGCAACTCTTTGATTACTCAAGATGGGTATTACCCACTACGTTCTCTTGATACAAGTATCAAGAAGTGTGTTCGGACTTTCCTCATTCCAACAAATGTTAAAACGCATCTACCTAAACACAAGTAAAGAAAATATACCAAATATTTTAGATATTGACAACACCCCAACAATTTGATATACTTCTTTCAGTGAGTTAATTACTCCGACTGTCAGTTACAAATTATAGTTCTGACACAATTGCGAACACAAGCCCCGACTTCGGTCGGGTTTTGTGTTTTTTGGGGGAAAATAAAAGAGTCTTCGCAAAAATGCGAAGACTCAAGTATTTAGGAAGAACAAGTCCTCAAGACTTCCTGGCGACCGACAAACCGAGACGGTTACTACGGTCACCATCCCAGATGTCATTGATGACCGATCTATGATTATCAGAGAAGCAAATGAAGACATGACGATCTTCATTAACAACACTTGAAGTTCTAACATAAACTCCGCCAAACAGACAAACACCCCTTACTGCTTTGTAGGTTGTGATCGCCCAGAATAATTCAGAAACGTTTGGCACAAATTCAATGTTTGAAACAAACATATTACTCTCATCCCAGCTTTTACCAGTTGACCCAGGAACGGTATCCTTGCGAATCATGTACCATTTTGTTTCGACCATGTAGTGAGTATCCCATACATCTTCCCTGAGATGAAAAAAGGGGTCATCTAAATGACGAATTTCAAGAAGAGACATGGGACAATTGGGACCTGCAACAAGCATACAGTTGTTGTCACGGCACAATTCCAGAATTTTTCGTACTGGAACTGTTTCGATAAAATGTACAAGCTGTTCATTTGTGTAAATAATACTCCTCCGAAACTTCATAATTTTCTCTGGAGAAATAAAATCTCTACCAAGGATTCTACTAGCTTGTCTATATTCCTTCCTTTTTTCAAAAAAAGAATAAAACAAGTTATAGATGTTAATAAAAAAAATTCTCATATTCCTCATGATATTTATTTTAAAGTTTTCTTTATTAAATCATATATAATATTTTTTGTCAACTAGAAAAATTATCACTAAATTGATAAGATAAAATTAGGTAGCCGTTGTGTGTTTAAGCCAGCGGCTGCACTCACATCGCAATTGTATGTTGGAGTTTAGCACCCGCTGGCTCAAGCACACAAAACAAAAAATCTCACCTTGGTGAGATTTTTTGTTTTTCTTTTTTGAATAGGTTTTTAAGTATTCTTTCTTTTGTTCCGTCCATGGGTCTTTGCCTCATGTCATCATGTTTTTATGTCTATATCATGAACAGACAATTATGTGCTCAATTGAGGCACATAATATCGCCTTTTACCCCTCACTACTTTAATAAAAAAGTGGTAAGGGATTTTTTCAAATTGAATTATTCCACGAACAGCTTCCGCTA
Organism: uncultured Candidatus Saccharibacteria bacterium; assembly: GCA_964500195.1. Lineage (GTDB taxonomy): Bacteria > Patescibacteriota > Minisyncoccia > Phycocordibacterales > UBA9973 > UBA8515. The sequence goes on from CAZCND010000001.1 coordinate 50,925, forward strand.
CCCGTGCCTTGTTACGACTTATTCCCTGTCACCGAGCTTACTGTAGGCCCTCCTTCTGGAGAGACTTCGAGCACTCCCGGCTCCCTTGAATTGACGGGCGGTGAGTACAAGACTTGAGAACGTATTCACCGCGGTATATCTGACCCGCGATTACTAGTAATTCCAACTTCATGGGGTCGAGTTGCAGCCCCCAATCCGAACTGGCGCAATTTTTCTTAGGATTAGCTCAGAGTTACCTCGTCGCAGCCCGTTGTAATTGCGATTGTATTATGTGTGTAGCCCAAGGTATCAAGGGACATGCTGACCTGGCGTCATCCTCCCCTTCCTCCCAGCCCTCTGGATTCTAATTCACTATGAGATTCATAATAAATTAAAGGATAATAATATTTTGTAAAAACAAAACTTAAAATCCAGAGGGCTGGGCAGTCTCGTGTGACACTTATAACACACGATGAGGGTTGCGTTCGTT
>CAZCND010000002.1:0-43054 GCA_964500195.1 uncultured Candidatus Saccharibacteria bacterium
ACATTGCGGAGGACGACGGTCCGAGCATAGGAATTTCAGAGCACTGAAATATCCGCGTTTTTTGGAGCAATAATCTTTGGAGAGAGGCGGTATTGTGTTAGTCACAGGAAGATTTGTTTCCACAAAAAGGGTTTTGCAGTGACACTGGTGAAATACATAATAAAAAAGTGTATAATACAAATATGCAAGAAGAAAGTCATCATAAAATTTCAAATAAAAAGAAATTTTCATTATTTGCAAGAATCAGAAGCACCGACAAAGCTTGGCGTGGTTTAGGAATTATTATTCGTTCAACTCATAATCTGTGGTTTCAGATTTTCTTTTCTGTTTTAGCTATTTATATGGGCTTTGTTTTAAAAATAAGTAATGTAGAGTGGGCTCTAATCGTTTTTTCCATAGGTTTAGTTATAGTTACTGAAATATTAAACTCAGCCATAGAAATAGATGTTGATTTAACGAGTCCAGGATATCACCCATTTGCTAGAGATATTAAAGATATTTCTGCTGGATCAGTTTTGTTCTCTGCTTTTTTGGCTGGTATTATTGCTGTGCTAATATTTTTACCAAAGATAATATCTTTTTTTTAATTCCCCCAAAAATTTGACTTTATTTTTATATCTGATAAGATAAAAACCACGAGCTCTTTTTGAGCTTATATTATTTAAAATGACAAGATCAATCAAAAAGGGTCCATATGTAGATGAAAGGCTTTTACAAAAGATAGCCGGAAAGAAACCGTTAGAAACCGGGGTTATTAAAACATGGTCTCGTGCTTGTGTTATATCCCCAGAAATGGTTGGGTTTACATTTGGAGTTCATAATGGTAAAAATCACTTAGAAGTCTTGGTGAGTGAAGATATGGTTGGTCATCGTTTAGGTGAATTTTCTCCTACTCGAAAGTTCATAAGGCACGGAGGAAAGATGCAGAAAGAGATAGAGGCTAAGAAGAAAGAAGCAGAAATCTCAGCCGCAAGAGCAGCCAAGACAGTTACAGATAGCAAGAAGAAATAAAATTATTAATAATAAAATAAAATGAAAGCGTTTTTAAAAAATTACAGACAGTCCCCCCGCAAGGTTCGCCTTGTAGCGGAACTCATAAAAGGCAAAAGGGTTGCCGAAGCTCTTTTATTACTTGATACCCTACCAAAGAGAGCATCTTCTCCTCTTAAAAAGCTACTAAATTCAGCTGTTTCTAACGCTTTAAACAACAATACTTTGATTGACCCGAAAGATCTTTTTGTTTTAAGTGTAAATGTGGATAAGGGAATTGTTTTAAAGAGGATTATGCCAAGAGCCAGAGGTAGTGCTTCTCGAATAAATAAAAGAACTAGCCACGTGGTTATTACTCTAGTAGAGAAAAAGACTACAGAAAAGAAGGTTGAGAAAGAAGTAAAAAAAGAAACCAAAAAAGAAGAAGTTAAGAAGATTGAGAAAAAAGAAGTTAAACCAAAAACCAAAAAGTCGACAGGTGAGAAGAAATAGAATATTATAATATGTCAAAAGTTGTTCACCCATATGCTCATAGATTAGTTACCTTACGTGATTGGAAATCACGCTGGTTTGGAGATGAAGATTATAAAAATCTTTTAAAGAGTGATGTTGTTATTAGGGAATTTTTAGCAAAGAAACTGAGAGGCTTTTATGTTTCTAGGATAGAAATAGAAAGAAATGCTAAAGCAACAAAAATATTAGTTTACACATCTAGACCAGGAATGATTATCGGAAGATCAGGAGAGGGTGTATCAAAAATAAAGAGTGAGATGGTTAAAGCTCTTCATCGCAAAAACGTTGATATCCCTGGAGATTTTAAATTTGATATTGTAGAGGTTACTAATCCTGATGCTGATGCTTCCATCATTGCTTGTTCTATTGCTGAGGCTTTAGAAAAAAGATTACCATACAGAAGAGTAATGAAGCAGACTATTGATAAAATAATGTCAGCAAGAGGGGTAAAAGGAGCACGCATTTACTTAGGAGGAAGATTGTCTGGAGCTGAAATTGCCAGAAGCGAACAAATCAAAAGAGGTTCTATTCCATTACAAACTTTTAGGGCTGATGTTGATTTTGCTAGAGAGAAAGCTCACATGAGTTATGGTGATATTGGTATTAAGGTTTGGATATATCGAGGAGAAGTTTTTTCTGATAATAATGGGTCTAATCCAAACAAGAATCAAAATTTTAAATAAATATTATGTTAATTCCGAAGAAAGTAAAATATAGAAAATGGCAAACTGGACGAAGAAATATGTCTAGAGTTTCTTCTGATACTAGGGGAACTACAGTTTCTTTTGGTTCTTATGCTCTCAAGGCTGTAACTGCAGGAAGAATTAGAACTAACCAGATAGAAGCAGCTCGTAAGGCAGCTTCCAGAGCTCTTGGAAAGGTTGGAAAAATGTGGATTAGAATATTTCCAGACAGACCTTTTACAGCTAAAGCTGCTGAAGTTGGTATGGGAAAAGGAAAAGGAGATTTGCAGGGTTACTGTCTTTATATTCGACCAGGAAGAGTTATATTTGAGGTTGATGGGGTTTCAGATTCTGTGGCTAAAGAAGCCTTGAGAAAGGCCGGAACTAAATTACCAGTTAACACTCGTGTTGTCTCACGATAATATTTATGGAAAATCAAGCAAAGAAAACAAATAAAATTTTAAAAGGAGTAGTTACTTCTGATAAGATGGATAAAACTGTAGTAGTTAAAGTTTCGCGTTTTGTTGAGCATAAAAAATACGGAAAGAGAATAAAAAAAACTAAGAAATACAAAGTTCACGACGAAAACAATACCAAAAAAGTTGGAGATATAGTAGAAATCGAAGAGACCCGTCCAATCTCTAAGGATAAAAAGTTTAAAGTAATTAGTTAATTTCAAAAGTATGATTCAAGATGGAACAGTAGTAAATATAACAGACAATGCCGGAGGAAAAATCGGTAAGGTTTTCAAGATTCTTGGTTCTTCTAAGCGTCGCTATGCTTCCATTGGAGATCGAGTAATTTTGTCAATTAAGGTTGCTGAACCAAGAAAGATAATTAAGAAAAAAGATGTTTGCCAGGCTGTAGTTGTTAGGACAGTTAAATCATATAGAAGAAAAGATGGCTCATACATACGTTTTGATGATAATGCTGTTGTTATTTTAGAAAAAGATAAAATGGATCCAAAAGCAGGAAGAGTATTCGGACCAATCCCTAGAGAATTAGCAGAACGTGGTTATCAAAAAATTATTTCATTAGCTCAAGAAGTTATATAGTAATATGAAAATAAAAAAAGGAGATAATATAATAGTAATAGCTGGTGCTGACAAGGGTAAAAAAGGAAAAGTTACAAAAGCTATTCCTTCTTTAAACAAGGTTATTGTTGAAGGAGTTAATATAAGAAAAAAAGCCCATAAATCAAGAAAAAAAGGAGATCCTAGTCAAATAATCGATGTAGCTATGCCAATAGATGTTTCTAACGTGGCAAAAAAAGATAATAATTAGAATATTAAATTTAAGAAAATGGAAACAATAAAGCAAAAAGAGAAAAAATCATTTGAAACCTTGAAAGCCAAGTATGGTTACAAGAATGTTTTATCAGCCCCTCGTTTAGTCAAAGTGGTTGTTTCAAGCGGTACTGGCTCAGGTGTTAAAAAGAATAAGGATTATAATGATTTGGTTAGAGATAGAATATCTAAAATAACAGGGCAGAAACCTTCTTTAAAGAGTGCTAAAAAATCAATAGCTAGTTTTAAGATTAGAACTGGTGATCCAGTAGGAGTAATGGTGACATTGCGAGGAGCTAGAATGTATGGCTTTTTAGAAAAACTCATTAATGTAGCTATTCCTAGAACTAAAGATTTTCGAGGAATTGACCGAAAGATTGTTGATAATATAGGGAATCTAACAATGAGTATAAAAGAGCACACTATCTTTCCAGAAACAGGAGATGAGGAGCTTAGAGATGTATTTGGATTGGCAGTTACGATGGTAACTACCGCTAAAACAAAAGCTGAAGCTTTAGATTTCTTTGAGACGATAGGGGTTCCGTTTAAGAAATAATATTTTTTGTTGGTATTCAAAAATCTAACTTTGTAAGATTTCTTGTTAAACCATGAGTTTTTCCCATTAACTTGTAAATTTTTTATCTTATTTTTGGGCATTGTTAATTTTCTTAATAAAAGCTCCCATTGTGTAAACTCTTTTTTGGTAGAAAATAAAAAGCAGAGATTTTTTTGAAAGAAGTAAAATAAAAAGCCATCCAACGGAATGGCTTTTTAAATCTTTTAGAAATCAAATTCTCTTTTCATACTTCCCACAGGGAGTATGAATTTATACAGGAGAATTTCTTTTCTTGACTCTAATAATAGAAAGCGGGGGATTTTGCCATCTATTTTTAACTCACTCACTACTAGGATCCCCGTGTTTACCAGCGTGTTGTCCTCATAGATGAGAACATTATTGCCGGCCTTAACTTTTTGTTGCACCAGTGATCCGTCCCCCCTTTTTTCGTTCCAGGTGTAATACTGGGTTGAACCTATCTGCCCATACCCTAGGATGAAGCCACCTTCAATCTCAGAGTTGCTTTTTAGGTAGATTAATGTTTTTCTTTCGATTTCTTCCCAGTGTTTTGGTTTAAGATACCAAACTGCACGACTCAATACTATCCAAACAGTGAGCCCCACTAGGAAGCACATTATTATCATTTCCAGTTTTTCTGGAATGGTGGTGTTTTTAAATTGTCCACTAATAAGTAGGACAATAAAAACAACCGACGAAAAAATCAAAAAATAAATCATAATAAATAAATTTAAAATTTCAAATAGTATAGCACAATAGAATCACTTTGTCAATATTTTTGGTAATGTATATACCTCTCGACTTGTGCGTGTGTTGACATTTGTAAATCATTTTGATAGTATTTAGTGGTCTCGTGCAAAGCCGATCTATGTTTCTCCTTAAGACATTTTATAAGGTTTTAAGAAAAAACATAAGATATCGCTTGGCTTGGGACTAAGTATTTTATTTATGGCAAAAACATCAGTAATAGCAAGACATTTAAAAAAGGCAAAATTTAGCACCAGAAAGACTAATCGTTGTTTTCGTTGCGGACGAGCTCATGGTTACATGAGAGATTTTGGACTTTGCCGAATTTGTTTCAGAGAAATGGCTAATGAGGGGACATTACCAGGAGTTAGAAAATCAAGCTGGTAATTTCCTATTATAATTAATTTAATTTAGACAAATGGATCAAATAGCAAATATGATAAATATGATTAAGAACGCCAGTGTTAACGGACACGAGTTTGTGGTTGTTTCTTTCTCAAAAATTAAACTAGCTATTGCCGAATGTTTAGTTAAAGAAGGATATTTAAAATCAGTTAATAAAAAGAACAGAAAAGGTTTTCCTGTTTTAGAATTAGAACTTTCATACCAAGAAGAGGGAACCCCTAGAATTACAGGAGTAGGTAGAATATCAAAATCTTCAAGGAGAGTTTACTACGGAGTTAAAGATATAAAAAAGACAATCAGTAATTATGGAATGGTAGTATTGTCGACACCAAAAGGAATATTAACAAACAAACAAGCTTCCAAAGAAATGGTTGGAGGAGAAGCTTTATTTAAGATTTGGTAATTATATGAGCAGGATAGGAAAACAAATAATTGAAATACCTACAAATACAGAAATTACCCAAAACGGTATAAGTCTTTCCGTTAGAGGTCCAAAGGGAACTTTAAAAAGAGATTTTCCGGGTAAAGTTTCAATAAAGATAGATGGTAAAAATATATCTTTTGTTCCACAAGTAGAAGGAGATAAAGAAGTCAATGCTCTTTGGGGAACTTATGCTTCACATGTAAAAAATATGATAATTGGTGTTAATGAAGGATATTCTAAGAAATTAATTTTAGAAGGAGTTGGTTTTAAGTCCGATGTTTCCGGAAAAACTTTAAATTTAGCTCTTGGTTTTTCTCACCCTGTTAAGATTGAAATACCTGAAGGACTAACCGTAACAGCTGAAAAAAATAACATTACTATTTTTGGAATAGATAAAGAATTAGTTGGATATTTTTCAGCTTCTGTTAGGGCTCATAAAAAACCTGAGCCTTATAAAGGAAAAGGATTTAGATATTCAGACGAAGTAATACGCCGAAAGCAGGGTAAAAAAGCAGCTTAATAATAAATAATTAAATTAGAATGAATAAAAAAGTAGAAAAAAGAATAAGGCTTAAAACAAAAATTAGAGCAAAAATAAAAGGGACAGATGAACGACCTCGCCTTTCAGTTTTTCGCTCAAATAATTATATTTATGCTCAGATTATAGATGATACAAGAAAAAAGACCCTAGCCTCTGCTTCTGATGTTAAAATAGATAAAGGTTCAAAAGCAGAAAGAGCTAAAATGGTAGGACAAGAAATAGCAAAGGTGGCTCTTCTAAAAAAAATAAAGAGATGTGTTTTTGATCGTAATGGATTTAAATATACAGGTCGGATAAAAGCTCTAGCTGATTCAGCCAGAGAGGCAGGTTTAGATTTTTAATATTATGGAAAATACAGATAAGACAAGCCAAGAAGTAAAAAATAAAAACGGTTTTAATCGTCAGCCTTTTAAGGGTAAAAGAGATCAAGGGGGACGTCTTCCAAGAGCTACTTTTCAAACACCAAAACCAGATTTTGATCAAAAGATAGTTTCTATTCGTCGAGTTACTCGTGTGGTTGCAGGAGGAAGAAGAATGACTTTTGCAGTAGCTATGGCGATTGGAGATAAAAAGGGATCTTTAGGACTAGGTACCGGCAAGGGGGGAGATACAGCTATTGCTATAAACAAAGCCCTTCGTCAGGCTAAGAAAAGTATGTTTAAAATTAAAACAGACAAAAATATGCTTATCCCTCATGAAGTTTCCGCAAAAGATACTAGCTCAGTTGTCATCATCAAACCAAACAAAGATAAAGGATTGGTAGCTGGAAGTACAGTCAGAGAGATGTTAATTTTGGCTGGTTTAAAAAATATTACCGCAAAAATAAATTCTCGAAGTAAAAATAAATTGAACAACGCAAGAGCCACTTACAAAGCATTATTGAAATTGAAAGACAAAAGAGTCAGTCCAAAAACTTTAGAAGTAGAAAATTCTTCAAAGGCTGAAGATAAAAAAGATTAATTATGCAAATGAATTTAATAAAAAGAGAACATCCAAATAAAAAAGCTAGACAGGTTGGCCGAGGTGGAACTAGGGGTAAAACTTCTGGTCGCGGAGGTAAAGGTCAGACCGCTAGAGCTGGTAATAAGAGACGTCCTGAAATAAGAGATGTTATCAAAAAATTACCTAAACTAAGAGGTTACAGATTTAAATCAGTTTCAGCTAAACCTTTTCCTGTTAATCTGGAGGCTTTAAATGTCTTTGAGGATGGAAGTTTGATTGATAAAAAGGTATTATTAGAAAAGAAGATAATAAAACAAGAAGATGGTAAATTGCCTAGGGTTAAAATTTTAGCTAAAGGTGAGTTAGACAAGAAACTAACTATTACAGACTGCTTGGTGTCTAAAGAAGCAAAGCTTAAAATAGAGAAAGCAGGAGGTTCCATTAAATAGTTATCTTTAAACAAAATGGAAATAGTTTGGAAAAAAATAAAGATGATGTTTAGCGATAAGATCCTAAGATCTAGGATTTTATTTGTTTTGGGAACATTAATAGTTTTTAGATTACTCTCCGCTATTCCTATTCCAGGGGTAGATGTTTTAAAACTTCAAAATTTTATAAATAATAATCAATTTGTCGGAGTTCTAAATATTTTTTCAGGAGGAGGTTTGTCTACTTTGTCTATTATAATGCTCGGGGTTGGTCCATATATTACTGGTTCTATTATCATGCAGTTATTGACCATGATGTCTCCACGATTAAAAGCAATGTATCAAGAAGATGGGGAGATAGGACGAAAAAAATTTAATCAGATAAGCCGTTTAATAACTGTTCCTTTGGCTTTAATTCAAGGAGTAGCTTTGCTTTCTTTCCTAGGCAAACAAGGTGTGCTTGGTGATTTGTCTGTCTTTGGAATGATAACAAACATTTCAGTTGTTGTTGCTGGTTCTCTCCTAATAATGTGGATCGGTGAATTGATGTCTGAGTTTGGTATTGGTAATGGTGTTTCAATAATTATCTTTGCTGGAATTGTGGCAAGTATTCCTTCTGCTTTCTCTCAATTTATTTTTACATTTGATATGGCTAATTTACCAACCTATATATTATTTGTTATAGTTGGAATTTTAATTGTTGCAGGAGTTGTAGTTGTCAGCGAGGCAGAAAGACCAGTCGCTGTGACTTACGCAAAGCAAATAAGAGGTGAGCATGTATCAGGAGGAACTCAGACTTATTTACCTATTAGAATAAATCAAGCTGGAGTTATTCCGATTATATTTGCTTTATCTATTTTGCTTTTCCCTCAATTAATAGGTAATTTCCTTTCTACCTCTGCTAATGTAACTCTTTTGTCAATTTCAAGAGCTATGATGTGGTTTGTGAATAACACTTGGGTTTATTCAATTACCTACTTTATATTAGTTTTCTTGTTTACTTATTTTTATACTGCTGTCACCTTTGACCCAGAACAGATATCAACTAATTTACAAAAAAACGGAGCTTTTATTCCGGGTATTAGACCAGGGCCTTCAACCAAAGAATATCTTTCTAAAATTTTAAATAGGACAACTATGATGGGGGCTGTATTCTTGGGAGTTATTGCTGTTTTACCTCTAGTTATGAAATCAGCCACTGGTATAACTTCATTTTCAATCGGGGGAACCTCTATTCTCATTGTTGTTTCGGTGGTACTCGATCTGATAAAAAAGACAGATGCCCAACTATCAATGAGAGAATATTAAAAACCCCAAAAAGTTGGGGTTTTTAATATTTTTATATATAATAATAAGATGAATAATAAACCAAATACTTTAATTTTTGTTGGGCGTTCTGGATCCGGAAAGGGTACTCAGATAGAAGTTTTAAAAAGATATCTACTTGATAAAAACAAAGATGTAAAAATTAGACAAATAGTTATGGGGGAAATTTTTCGCTCTTTCTTTGGTGGAACAGGTTTTATACAGAAGGTGGCAAGAGAAGTTTCTATGGAAAAAGGTAAATTTCAGCCAGATTTTCTAACTAACGCTTTGTTTATCAACGAAGCTATTAAACAAGCAGAAGAAGATGCGGTTTTGTTCTTTGATGGTTTTCCTAGAACAACAGAACAACTATCAATTATAAAAGAATTTTTAACATATATTAAAAGAGGTGATCCAGTTGTTATTAATATAAATGTATCTAAAGATAGTGTTAAAAAAAGAATGCTTTTAAGAGAAAGAGCTGACGATAAGGAGGAAGCTATCAATAGCCGCCTTGATGAATTTGATAGGTTAACAGAACCAATGTTAGAGAAGGTTAGAAAAGATTCATTCTTTAAATATGTCGAAGTAGATGGTGAGGGTTCTATAGAAGAAATACACCTTAATTTAGTTAAAAAATTAAATATATAATATGGAAAATAAAAAAATAGTAATGTCTTTAGGTGGATCTCTCATTGTGCCCAATGGGATAGATTCTCCTTTTGTTAAAACTTTTGTTTCTTTAATTAAGGAATATGTTGATAGGGGTTATGAATTTGTTTTTATAACAGGTGGAGGTAAGATTTGTCGAGATTACGGAGAAGCCTTAAAAGAAATAACTACTCCCACAAATGAAGAATTAGACTGGTTAGGAATTTCGATTACACGAGCTAACGCTGAGTTTATGAGAATTGCTTTTGGTAATTTAGCTTTTAATAAAATTATTATTGATCCTGATTTTATTCCTGAGACAACAAAACCTGTAATAGTTGGAGGAGGCTGGAAGCCTGGAAATAGTAGTGACTTAGCAGCTGTTCATGTTGCTAAAAGTTTGGGTATTAAGAAATTAATCAATTTATCAAACATAGATTATGTTTATGATAAAGACCCCAAAAAAGATCCTAACGCTAAACCCATAGAGAAAATAAAATGGATAGATTTTATGTTGCTTTTTCCAAACGATTGGATTCCGGGGAGAAATATTCCCTTTGATCCTATCGCTTCTTGCGAAGCCCAGGGTCTAGGTTTAGAGGTTGTTATTTTAAACGGTAAAGAAATGGATAATCTAAAAAACTATTTAGATAATAAGCCATTTAGGGGAACAGTAATAAATTAATTTAAAAATGAAGATAATAATAAAGACAGAAGAGGAGATAAAAAAAATTAGGGAAGGTGGAAAAATACTCGCTAATGTTTTACAGAAAGTTGCTAGCCATGTTAAACCAGGTATTTCCACTTTCGAATTAGATGTGAAAGCTTCTTTGTATATTAAAGAAGCTGGAGGAAAATCTCCGTTTTTAAACTATAAACCAGAAGGGGAACTTCACCCATTTCCTGCTTCAATTTGTATTTCTGTAAATGATGAAATAGTTCACGGTATACCTAAAAAAGAAAAAATTCTAAAAGAAGGAGATATTGTTTCCTTGGATTTAGGTCTTGAATACAAAGGTTTGTTTACCGACCACGCTATTACTATACCAGTTGGAAAGATTTCAGATAAAGATAGAAAACTAATTGAAGCCACAAAAGAGGCTCTCCTTGTGGGAATCTGGGCAGCACGAGGTGGTGCAACGGTTGGTGATATTGGTTACGCCATAGAATCTTTTGTTAATAAAAGGTATGGGATAGTAAGGGAATTAGCTGGACATGGAGTTGGTAAAAAATTACACGAAGATCCATTTGTGCCTAATTATGGTAAAAAAGGAAGTGGAGTAAAACTAGTTCCAGGTATGATTATAGCCATAGAACCAATGCTTAATATGGGTGGAGGCTCTATTAGTTTTTCTCAAGATGGATGGACTATAAAGACATTCGATGGTTCTCGTAGTGCTCATTTTGAGCACTCTGTTTTGATTACAGAAAAAGAAGCGGAGATTTTGACGGAGATATAAAAATACTAAATATGGTATACTGTAATTAGTAATATTTGTTATGGAAGAATTAAGTTTTAAAGAAATCCCTAAATTTAAAAACCCCGAAGAAGAGTTGTCTTTTTTACGTGAGCGTTTAGCCGAAAAAGAGAAAGAGGTTCTATCTTCTAACCAAGAATCATCCAGAGAAGAGTTGGCAAAAGAGGTTATTTCAGCTTATGAAAAACACCCCGCAGAAGAGGTTATGAAAAAAAGTAGCTTGTTGAGAGAAAAAGACAGAGAAGAGATAGTCTTAAGACTTCATCCAGAAACTCACGACAAAAAGATGGAAGAACTTTTGACTGTTGTTCTAGAAAAAGGTATTTCCAATGCATTATCTTTGGTTGAAAAATTAAACAATCCACACATAGATGATGATTTTCATCGTTTTCTTGTCCAATATTTATCCAGCGTTGGAATAATTCCTGGATTAAAAGAACATAGCCCCCTAGAAAAAACACTAAAAATGAAACTTTTTGAAATAAGTTTACCGGTGGAAAATAATGATGATACTCACAAGAGAAGTTTGAAAGAACTATTGGGAGCAATGGAGCAGTTTTACTCAGGTATGTCTTCTGTATCAGAAGGGAAAAACAATAGTGAAGATAGTCGTTTTACGTTAGAAATTGCTTTGTCGGAGGATAGTAATAGTTTTGTTTTTTATACAGCTGTTCCAACAAGCAAGGCTGGTTTATTTGAAAAACTTTTGCTTGGGATTCACATGAATGCAAAGATAATTGAAGCCCCAGATGATTATAATATTTTTTCTGAAAACGGATGTTCTGTTGGGTCCTATGCAGAACTAAAAAATAAAGCGGTTTTCCCTATAAAACTTTATGATACACTCGATTATGATCCACTAAATATAATTTTAAATATATTTACAAAACTAAAAAAGAAGGGAGAGGGAGCCTCAGTTCAGCTAGTTGTTCATCCAAAAGGGGATAGTTTAGTAAAGAAATATCAGAGTGTTTTAGAGCAGGTTAAAAAAGGAGTTTCTTTGAAAGACGCAACTGCTTCTTCTTTTAAACAAGTAAGTAAAGAAATTGGTTCTTTTTTAAAAGACTTTGTTTCTTCTTCTGAAAAAGATAAATTAAAAGAAGACAAAGATAGAGATAAAAAGGTAGATGAAAAAGCAGTTGAAAGTCTAAAAGAAAAAATAAGAAGCACTATCATGGAGGCAAATATTAGAATACTTGTCTCGGCCGAGGAAAAAGAAAGAGCAGAAAGTATTCTGTCTGAGATAGAAGCTTCTTTTAATCAGTTTACAGAGGCAGATAAAAATGGTTTTAATTTTAAAAGGCCTAAGGGTGGAGATTTAGCTCGTCTTATGAGGAATTTTTCTTATCGTATTTTTGCTGGAAACGAAGCAGTGGACTTGAATTTAAAAGAATTGAGTACAATATTTCATTTTCCACAAGGTATTGTTTCTCCTCAACTAAAAGAAGCCCCTGCTGGAATTTCACCTGCTCCTCTTGATATAGAAGATAATGGATTGCTTTTGGGTATAAACAATTATCGGGGACAAGAGACAGAAATTAGAATGTCTAAAGAAGATCGCTTGAGGCATCTCTATGTAATAGGGCAGACAGGAACAGGTAAAACGACTATTTTAAAGAATATGATAATTCAGGATATTAAAAATGGTGAGGGCTGTTGTTTTATAGACCCACACGGAACAGATGTCCAGTATATATTAGGACATATTCCTAAGGAAAGAATTGATGATGTTATTTATTTTGATCCAGCATATACACCAAGACCAATGGGTTTGAACTTACTTGAATATGACCCTAAATATCCAGAACAAAAAACTTTTGTGATTAATGAGTTGTTAAATATCTTCAATAAGCTCTTTGACATGAAGACTGTTGGAGGTCCTATGTTTGAACAGTATTTTAAGAACAGTGCTTTTCTTGCCATGGACGATCCGAACGAACAGGCCACATTGCTTGATATTACAAGGGTTTTAACCAACGAAGAGTATCGCAATAGTCTTCTAGAAAAATGTCGAAACCCAATAGTTAAAGAATTTTGGAAAAGTGCCTTGGCTGTTAAGGGAGAACAGTCTCTAACTGAGTTTGTGCCCTATATCTCTTCTAAATTTGATAACTTTATTTCCAATGATATTATGCGACCAGTTGTTTTGCAGAAAGAATCCGTCTTTAATTTTAGAGAGATAATGGATAATAAAAAAATATTACTGGTTAATTTATCAAAAGGGAGATTGGGGGAAATAAACGCCAATTTAATAGGTCTTTTATTGGTTGGTAAAATTCAGATGGCTGCCATGTCTCGAGCTGATGTGTCTTATGAGCAAAAGATGAATGATTTTTATTTATACATAGATGAATTTCAAAACGTAACAACTGATTCTATAGCTTCAATTTTGTCTGAAGCTCGCAAATATCACCTATCTTTAACTGTTGCCCATCAATATGTCGCACAGCTTGAAGAAGGGATAAAAAATGCAGTTTTTGGAAACGTCGGATCTATGATTGTCTATCGAGTGAGTCCAGAAGATGCTAATGTACTTGAACCAAGATTAAAACCTATTTTTTCAGCTTCGGATATTCTGAAGTTGGAAAACTTTAATTCATATGTAAATATGTTAATAAAAGGCATGCCATCAAAACCATTTAATATGACTTCTCATTATAGTTTAGCCGATAGATTTGGCACAAAAAATAGTCCTGAAATGGCCGAAAAAATAAAGCAGTTGTCATATTTGAAATATGGTAGACCACTTGAAGAAGTTGAAGAGGAAATTATGGAAAGATTTCATTAATCGCTTGCAAGTTATAAGGTGGGTGCTATAATATTCTTAATTTACAAGTTAATTTTTAAATAAAATGATAGACATTGAAAGAACACTAATTATTTTCAAACCAGATTCTGTTTCACGAGGAATCGTTGGTGAGATATTGTCTCGTTTCGAGAAGGCTGGATTAAAAATTGTTGGAGCTAAGATGCTTCAACCTGGCAGAGAGCAGTATTATCATCACTATGAAGATATTAGTAAAATGATTTCTCGTAGAGGAGAAAAAGCTTTTGAGTTGACTGTCAAGATGATGACCGAAGGTCCAGTTATAGCTTTTGTCCTTGAGGGTATTGAGGCTGTTGATTTAGTTAGAAAGATGGTTGGATCAACAGAACCTAAGTCTGCTTTACCAGGAACAATTAGAGGAGACTATGCTCACATGAGTTTTGGCTATGCAGATAAGAGTGGAATAGGTATTTCGAACGTTATTCATGCTTCAGGAAATGAAAAAGAAGCAGAAGAAGAGATTGGTTATTGGTTTTCAGAACCGGAATTGTTCTCTTATGAGTCAGCTTTAGAAAAATATACTCAAAGAAAAGTAAAATAATTAAATTTAAAACTCGCTATCAAGCGAGTTTTAAATTGTTTTAATAAATTATATTTGAAATAATGTCAAAAGCGTGGTTTTTTGAAGAAAAAACTTGATTAGATTTATTTTCTAGGTATAATCAAGATAGGATTATTTGAAATGTGTTACCTAGAACAATTTTTTAGGGGATAGCAAGTTTTGTTAGAGTGCTGTGACCAAATAATGTTAACAAATCTCTAATAATCTCATTCCCACTTAGCTTTAGAGCTATGGTAATACATTTTTCAATAGTCCTAATAAGAAATCCTTCAACAAGAAAGGATTTTTTATTTTTCAATTATCTCTTTATTGTGTATAATAGAGGGATAATGCTAGAAGATAAAAAACTAAAAGTTACTTTTTGTTCTGGGGCCGGGACAGTTACAGGGGCTAATTTTTTAATAGAAGGAGGTGGAAAGAAGTTTCTGGTTGATTGTGGTTTAATTCAGGGGGGTGATGCAGATGATGAATTAAACTGGGAAGACTTTCCTTATAAACCAGAAGAAATAGACTTTTTGTTTATTACTCATGCCCACATTGATCACATAGGAAGAATACCTAAGCTTATCCATGAAGGGTTTCGCGGTAAGATATTTTCAGTTTCTCCTACAAAAGATATTACTTCATATATGTTGGAAGACATGGCCAATTTAGTTTCTCGCGATACAAAGTTTGATTTATCTAAAATATATACAAGTGAAAATATCAATAAAGCAATGGGTATGTGGCAAGGTTTAGATTATGGTGAAAAATTAGAATTTGACGATTTTCAATTTTCTTTTAAAGATGCCGGGCATATTTTAGGGTCGGGGATGTTAGAAATTATATATAATGGTAAAAAAATTGTTTTTACCGGAGACTTGGGTAATTCACCATCTCCTCTTTTACCTGACACAGAGGTTCTTAAAGATGCAGATTATTTAATTATGGAATCTGTTTATGGTGACAGAGACCATGAAAATAGAAACGAAAGAAAAAAAAGACTAGAAGAGGTAATTAAAGACAACTACAAAAAGGGAGGAGCTTTAGTTATTCCAACTTTTTCACTGGAAAGAACCCAAGAGCTTTTGTATGAGATGAATTCTTTAGTGGAGAATAAAATTATACCCGCAGTGCCTGTCTTTTTAGATTCACCTTTATCTATTAAACTAACAGAGGTCTACCTAAGATCAGAGAAATACTTTAATCAGACAGCTCAAAATCTTATCAACCAAGGGGATAATTTATTTGATTTTCCAGGGCTCGTAAAAACTCCAGAAACAGAAGATTCAAAAGATATTTTAAAAGCACCCTCACCCAAAATTATCATTGCTGGAAGTGGAATGTCTAATGGGGGTAGGGTTTTACATCACGAGAAAAATTATTTACCAGATAAAAAGAATACATTGCTTTTAACTGGTTATCAGACCATGGGAACAATGGGAAGAATTATTCAAGATGGCGCTAAAAAAGTTAGGATAATGGGAGAAGATGTTTTTGTTCGAGCCAAGGTAGTCTTTATTGATGGATATTCTGGACACAAAGATTCTAGCCATCTAGTTGAGTTCGTAGAAAAGACAGCCGAGAGGGTTAAAAAAGTTTTTGTGGTTATGGGTGAGCCAAAATCTTCAATGTTTTTAGCTCAGAGATTAAATAATGAACTTGGTGTAGATGCGACAACTCCCGATTCCGGGGATTCTGTATTCTTAAATGTATAAAATAAAAACCCGATTTTTTAATCGGGTTTTTATTTTACTAAATACTTTTTACAATTCTTTCAAATGTTTCTGGGTTTTTTCTCGCTAAGTCCGATAGAATCTTTCGGTCTAGACTAATATCTTTCTTTTTTAGCTTATCAATCAATACACTGTAAGACATGCCGAATGGACGAATTGCCGCATTTATATTTAATGTCCAATTTTTCCTAGCATCTCCTTTTTTGTTT
The DNA here is from genome assembly GCA_964500195.1 of uncultured Candidatus Saccharibacteria bacterium. Taxonomy (GTDB): domain Bacteria; phylum Patescibacteriota; class Minisyncoccia; order Phycocordibacterales; family UBA9973; genus UBA8515. Next base: position 16,281 of record CAZCND010000002.1, read on the forward strand.
TTTCTGTGGTCAAAAGAATAATTCCCAGCATGTCTTAGGGCGTCTTTTGCTTGTATAACCTTAGTACTACGTCCAAAACGGAAACCTTTTGCTTGTGATAATATATTTTTTCGGCGTTTATTTTTTATAACACCATTCTTAACTCTTGTCATACTCTATTTTTAAATATTAGCTAAATAAGTTCTCTTAATTTTATTTGAGAAATTTTGCTCTTTTAGTTTGCGACCGTTTAATTGTTTTTTTCTTGTTTGTTTAGCATTAAAATGATTAAAACCGGGAGCCCTAGACAAAATCTTACCGTTTTTGGTAATCTTTAATCTTTTTGTTAATGATTTATTTGTTTTGATAGCCATAATTATGATTTATCTTTTTCTATGGTAATGGTTGGACCCTTGGGCCCCTTTTTAAAATCTTCAGCGATTTTAAAATTTTCGGTAATTAAGTGAAGCACTCGATCTAAACGATCTTTTAAAAAAGAATCCTGCATAAACTTAGAGCGTCCTGAGACAAAAAGTTCTATTTTTATACGATGTCCTTCTTTTAACCACTCAGAAGCTTTTTTGGCTTTAAGAGCTAAGTCGTTTTCTCCTGTTCCTATCTTTATTTGGATAGCCTTAGTCTCTGTTAATTTTGTTCCAGCCTTAGTCTTCTTTTGTTTTTTGTTTTGTTCGTACTTGTACTTACCGTAATCTGCTATTTTAACTATAGGAGGATTGGCATTGGGAGATATCTCAATTAAATCAAGGCCCAAACTTTCAGCTTTTTCCAGTGCTTCTTTAACACTCAAAACACCAAGATTATCACCTTCGTTTGAGATTACTCTAACCTCGGGCGCTTTTATTTGATTGTTTATTCGTTCTCTCAATGTGTATTATCCGATAGAAATAAATAGATTACCTACCAAAGAAATATATCACATCCTTTCTTTTTTAGCAATAGTCAAAATAACTATATTTTTAAGCTCGAAATGAAGAGTTTTAGTGTATCCACTTATTATATTATTTGTGTTAATATCTCTAAGGTGAGTAAAATAAAAACGAAATGGAATTTTAAACTTTTATATGGAAGTGATGACAGTACAGAGATAGAGAAAGATTTTAAAAAGGGAGAAAGAGCTGTTATTTCTTTTAGAGATAAATATAAAAATAATAAAAAATATTTAAACGACGCAGATGAGCTTTTTTTGGCTTGCAAGGATTATGAGAAATTGATAGAGAGCACAGAACTCACGAAGCCGTATTGTTATTTTATTTTAAGAAGGGATGTTAATCAAAATGATAAAAAACTAAATGCCAAAGTAAATGAATATCAAGAAAAATTAGACAAAACAAGCAATGAATTGTTGTTTTTTACTCTTAATGTTGGAAAAATAGATAAGGAAAAGCAAAAAGAATTCTTAAAAAACAAAAAACTTAGCAAATATCATTATTTTCTTAATAAAATATTTGAAAATGCTAAATACTGTCTTACAGAAGAAGAAGAAAAAGTGATAAGTTTATTTAGTACACCTGCGAATGGTATGTGGATTGAAGGGGTAAATAAGGTTCTGTCAAAACAGGAAGTTAATTTTCAAAATAGAACAATGCCGATAAGTGAAGCTATGGGGCTCTTGTCAAATTTAGAAACAAAAAAAAGAAGAAAACTAAATCATTTAATAAATCAAAAATTTATAGAAGTGTCTGATTTTAGTGAAGCTGAAATTAATGCCATATATACTACTAAAAAGATATCTGACGATTTAAGAGGATTTAAAACGCCGTATCAATCGACGATAAAGAGTTATGAGAACGAAGAAAAGGTTATAGAGAATCTAGTTAAAACGGTTACGGATAATTTTAAAGTTGCGCATAGATTTTATAAGATTAAAGCAAAAATTTTAAAAGAGAAAAGATTAGAATATGCTGATCGTTCTGCTTCTGTTGGTGTTATTCATAAAGACTTTTCTTTTGAAGAAACAATTAAAATCGTTAGAAATGGATATGAAAGATTCGGCAGTGAATATGAAAAAATATTTGAAGACTATCTCTTAAACGGGCAAATAGATGTTTATCCTAAAAAAAGTAAAAAAGGAGGGGCGTTTTGTTTTGGTGTTTATGGATTGCCGACGTTCATTCTTTTGAACCAAGTTGATAATTATCAATCTGTCCTAACTCTTGGTCATGAAATGGGGCACGCCATTCATACCAAGTTTTCTCACACTCAACCTTCAATTTATTCTGACTACACCATGTCTGTTGCAGAAACAGCCAGTACTTTATTTGAAAATTTTGTTTTTGATGAAATATATGAAAGTCTTTCCGAGAAAGAAAAAATTATAGCATTGCATAATAATATAAATGATAATATCTCTACAATATTTAGACAGATTGCTTGTTTTAATTTTGAGGAAGAATTGCACGAGACAATTAGAAAAAACGGATATTGTGCCAAAGAAGATATTGCTAAAATAATGAACAAACACATGAAAAGCTATCTTGGTCCAATGTTTGATTTAAAAGAAGAAGACGGATATTTCTTTGTTGATTGGTTGCATATTAGGAGGTTTTTTTATGTTTATTCTTATGCTTATGGATGTTTGATTAGTAATTTTATGTACCAAGAATATAAGAAGGATAAAAAATTCAAAGACAAAATAGAACAATTTTTAAAAGCAGGAGGAAGTAAGAGCCCTGAAGATATTTTTTCTGATATAGGGATAAATATTTGTGATTCAAAATTTTTTGAAAATGGGCTTAAGGCAATTGAGAATGATATTATAAAATTAGAAAAATTGGTGAAATAAAAAACTATAGTCGTCCTTACACACAAAACCAGTGGATTAGGTAATAATCATTATTTGATGAGGTCATTTTGGTATTCATAATTGAATAATCGTTTAGGTAGATGGCTCAAAACTATTTTTGTGATTTTACTACAAAAAAGAGGTAAGACCTTTGTCTTACCCCCTGTTCTTTATGAGCTTCCCCCAGCTCCGCCCGACCATTACGTAATATCCAACGGTCGCAATCTTACCCGATATTTGTTTTATTTGTGTCCGTCGAGAACTAATTAGTTGTTATGTGTTGTTCATCGCATTCTATATGGGCTTATTGATTTAATATAATGCTATCATATATGGATTCATTTGTCAAGTATTCCTAGTAGATATTTTAGGTGTCACCAATGGTTACAAGATAATATCCTTATCTAGTAAGGATATTTATGGTTATTACTAGAAAATCCTCATTTTGTTTGCTAACAAAATGAGGCTCCGTTGCTCGATTTCCACACGCGAGCAAAGCCCGTCCGAACGGGTCATCCGGGTGGGCAGTTTGCTTGCTCATATCCACAATAGAAAAACCCAAACGAGTTGGGTTTTCTATTGTGGACCCATCAGGCGAATCGTTAGATGCTTTAAAATATTATCTTTCTCGCTTTTGGGTGTATTATCAAAGCAATAAAAACCTTCAAAATATGCTTGAAAATGTTGAATAGATTGATTATTTATATTACACAGATAGAGTATTAGATGAACCTATGTTAATAATATATTTATTTAATTGACCTTGACAGAAGTGTTTCAATATGCTATAATAGCTAAGTATAGTTCTTTTCATAGTTTTGTATTTATTTGCTTACATTTTGTTGAGTTCTCCTAGTTTCTTTAAGGAGATTAAGAGAACTTAATAAAACTTATTGTTAAACAATTTAAATTCAAAACAAATGAGAACAAATTGGTTAGAAAAATTGGCTCTTGGAGTTGGTATCGGTGTTCTTACAATATTTATTATTGCTGTTGTCAGTATTATCGCAGCTATTCCAACATTCTTTTTGTGGAATTGGCTGATGCCGACAATTTTTGGCATCGTAAAGATAACATTTTGGCAGGCGTGGGGAGTAAATTTCCTTGCAGGTGTTCTGTTCAAAAGTTCATCAACCAAACAAAGCGATAAGTAAGATGTATCAAACAAACTCGCAACGAGAAAACTCGCTTGCGGGTTTTCTTTTTATTTATTTAAAATTAAATTAATTATACTGGTTCAATATCTTCCACATCTATACCAAAAATACCTTTACAAAATAAGGTTTAAAAAGTTGTGGACTTGTCAGGCAATACGTTAAGCGCCTTAAAAGATTACCTTTCTCACTTTTGGGTTTATTATCAAAGCAATAAAAACCTTCAAAATATGCTTGGGGATGTTAGTTTATAGTGTTTGTAGGTATCACAGTTAGGGTATTGAATAAAGAAAAGGAAATCACCTAAAAGATGATTTCCTTTAGGTGATTTTTTGTTTAACGTTTTCGTGGACTACTTAGAATGTTAGGAGCACTCGGTCCCGTGAAAACTTTTGTTTTACTTTTTGGATGTTTATAAAAAAGTTGTAATGTCCAAACAACATGACCACTTCCTCCGACTGTACCTAAAACCCTATAACCAGTCCATTTAACTGAAGTGTCAGCCTTAAGAATTTCAGTAATGAATTGGATTATCTCACGGTCTGTTGTTTTTTTATTCCCAATCCACCCTCCTAATTGCATCTGTCCACCTTTTGTGTATTTTTTAATACAATCATTTGCGTGTTCATACCACCATCCCAAACATCTATCACTATCAGCTGTGACAAGCTTATCTTTGTCTGAATATGTATTTGGGAATTGAAACTGTCTCAAATACATACCGCTTGCTTTGCCAAAAGTACCAAATTCGCCAAGTTTATACGGCTCAGCGGGATATACAGTAAATTTTTCCATAGTTAATATGTTTTTTAATTGAACTCAGATTTATTTGTATGTGATACTATCATAATAAAATATATTTGTCAAGTATATAAACATTAAAAACCCTTATAAAATAAGGTTAAGATTAAAAGTGGACTCGTCAGGCAAATCGTTAAGTGCTTTACAACATTACCCTTCTCGCTTTTGGGTGTATTATCAAAGCAATAAAAACCTTCAAAATATGCTTGAAAATGTTGGGTAGTTTTATTATTTATACTACACAGATAGAGTATTAGATGTAGATAAAAAGAAAACCCGCAAGCGAGCTCTCTCGTTGCGGGGATTTAATGTTTTAAAACAGCAATGGGTAAAGAGTCAGCCTTTTGCCCACCTTTATTTCGTGTATGGTTGCAAACAAAAGTCTCACCACTTTTTAATTCATAGTTCAAAATTTGTTTAGCCAAATCTCTGGCTTTTTGGGATGCTTGATATCCCTCAGGCAATCTTCTTACATGACATATAACATCATGCTCCCTCTTTAGGACATGAATCGGATTATCTTTAACAGATGTATCATACTCACTTTCCAATTCTCTTTTTATTTCATTCAGATTATCAAACAGGACCCTTATCCTTTGGAGATAAAGCTTTGGGTTGAACTTTGAAAATCTTGGGATAATTCCACTCAACCAATTATTTGTCGGAAAGCTTGGGATATTATACTTTTTGTGCACTATTGTAGGTACAACCAAATCATATAATCTGAATATTGCATTTGCTCTAATCATCTCATATAATTCAATCCTGTTTAGTCTTTCAAATGAACTTCTCAAATTCACAGAAGAAATTCCAGCTAAATTTGATAATTCTCCGTCAACATTAACAGTGAAAGCAGCTTTACAATCAATACCACCCAAAAATGTTGGTGCTTGATCGTTATCAATCAAATTGTTTGGTATCGGAGAAGTGCTAATAATCCTGGACTTATTTATTACTACCATCGCTACTTTATTCTTGTTGAGAATTTGAGTTTTTCTTTTCATCTGCCAGTTGAATTCACTACTATATAATTCAGTGTATGAATAATCGGCAGGTAGATAAATCCAGTAATCATTAGGGGCAGAGATTATCCCATCTTTAAAAGCAGATGATTTTACTCCATACTGACGAAGTTCAAGTAGCTCTGACATTACATCGTTAGTAGATTTTTCTTGAAGATTGAATTTTTCATTGAATAATTCAACATTCTTTACTATGGTGTTGTTTTCGTAATAAGATAAAAGTTTGTTGATATTTCTGACATTAGTCAGAAGAACTGTTAACTTCATACCAACAAAATTTATATTCGGTCCAAATTTTGCAATCTCAGCCGCAATTCTTTTTTCAGTTCTTTCATTTCCAGACAATAGTGTTGCAACATATTCAGCAATAATGCCTACAAATAAATTAGTCCGATGAATTTCTTTATTCCAACCGATGTGTTTATTTCTAATATCATCGATCGCAAGTATAACATTTATAAAGTTTTTTATGATTAATTCATCGTCACTTTGTCCCAAAAAATAAGTTTTGAAAATTTTTTCAGATAGAATCTCACATTGAGCATTATCCCAACTTTTTGATGTTAAAAGTTGTTTTACGAGGTTTAAATAAACAAAATTTTTCATTTGTATTTGTTTTTAAGTTAATATTTATTGAATTTCCCTCATCCCACTTAGGTAGGGGAACAAAGAAAATTCAATAAAATACTCTAAAAACCAAAATATCAAAGAACTATACTACTCTATATAGTATAGCATATTTATGATAGATTGTCAAACCCTGCGTAATGGTTCAATATACCCCATATCTATACCAAAAAACCCTTATGGAATAAGGATGTTTGAATTGTGGACTCGTCAGACCAATCGTTAAGCGCCTTAAAAGACTACCTTTCTCGCTTTTGGGTATATTATCAAAGCAATAAAAACCTTCAAAATATGCTTGAAAATGTTTAATAGATTGATTATTTATACTACACAGGTAGAGTATTAGATATTATATATAAACAAAAAGAAAACCCCGCAAGAGCTTTCTTTTTACGGGGTGGTATTAATCCAACAAAATATACATTTCTTTTAAAATGTGAAAAGTAAAATTTAATTGTGTCATGCTCACAACGGAAATTGTATATTCAAATGTTGCTTTACCATTCAAAACACTCAAAGGGCATGGTGATAAAATAGCAAACCATTCGTATTCGTCAGCAGGAAGTGGAACAACGAAAATTTCATTGTTACTAGTTTCAGTTCTTATTGTTTCAATTACATCATCTAATGATTTTGTTTTGATTTCACCATTAAGAATCTGTTCATGGATATCTAAATAATCATAGATGCCAGCTATTTTTTTGTTTGATATTTGTGAAAGTAACATAAAAACCTCCTTTTTATAAGAACAACATTATTCTTAATAAGAATAATACAATTATTATTAAAAAAGTCAAGCATAATTATGCTATAATGGATGTGGAGATGGCGGGAATCGGTCAGGAATAATTTTCTCGCCGTCGCTCGAAAATTTTCACGACCCTGGCTCGGCTATTTCGCCTGCTAGCGAAATTAAGCCTCCGCCTTTCGATTCCCGCACGGAAGACAAGCAGTTGTCTTCCTCATCTCCACATTATAAAAACCCCCCAAAAATGGGTTTTTTATAATGTGGAGATGGCGGGAATCGAACCCGCGTGCGGAGGGAACTCTTGTATAAATCTACATGTTTATTATGTTCATTTGGTTTAGATATTTACCCTAGAGAACATACAAAAAAAGTAAATACCGAGTTCTTAATTGTTAGAATCAATACCGAACAATTATTGATTCTTAACCCGATAAATTATGCCCATGATCTATATCGGATGTCTAGAAATGGACACTTGTTTGACCTAAATTTAGGCGAAAGCAAGAGCAAGGTTTCCAAAATAAGGAGACCCTACTTTAGCGACTTTGTTTACACTTAGTCTTTTAGAGGAAGTTTAAAAAGATTCCTCTACACTTTACATGCATATACAAGATGATTCTCTTCGTCGAAGCCGATCATCCCCTTTTTATTACGCCGAAGCATGAATGTGCGTAGGCGGATTTTATAATTTTTTCAACGATCTATCTTTTATATTCTCTTTCCATTTCTCTGTCCAAATCTCTTTTTTTGATTGTTTCTCTTTTATCAAAAGTCTTTTTCCCTTTGGCTATAGCGATTGAAACTTTAATATAAGGACCTTTACTATACAACGAAAGTGGCACAAGTGTCAATCCCTTAATGTCGTCTTTGTCTGCTAGTTTTTTAATGTCTTTTTTGGATAAAAGTAATCGCCTTGTTCTTTCAGGGTCATGCGCTGGGTCAGTGTTGTTTGGCTGGTAGGGGGGTATGTTTAAGCCTATTATATATGCTTCTCCTCCACGGATGACACAAAAAGTAGAGTTCAAGTTTCCTTGTCCTTTTCTAATAGATTTTACTTCATGGCCGAGAAGTTCTATACCCGCTTCAACGGTTTCTTCTATCGTATAATTAAAATGGGCTTTTTTGTTTTCTAAATAAGTTACCATATTATATATGTTAGCAAATAGACAAAATAAACAAAATGCTTGACTTTATTGTCTTTTTGTTTCAGATTATACACTGAATGAAAATTTTATTTTTAGTAGTCTCCTTATACTTCTCCCAGGGGGGAGTATTTGTGAGCCCTATTTTACCGTTGGTAAAAAAGGAAGTACTAATAAATCAGGCGTTTATTGTCCCGGAGAAAAAAGAGAATTTTTTTCGAAATGGGAAAAAAGTCCTTTTCAATCAAAAAAATCTCCCTTTTAAAAAGAGAGTAGAAAGATTAAGTGGTATGAAAAGGACTACGAGAAGTTTAAGGGCTAATTAATAATTAGGCCCTTTTTTCTTTCTTAAAATAAATCAAAATTATGCTATAATGTGCAAATATGAAAATACAGAATCCAAATTTAAAAGATGGTGCGAAAAAGAAACCAGGTGATCCAAAAAAAGCTCCAAGATTAATGAACCAAATAACAATCGTTGTTTTTATCTTTATGGGAATAACGCTTATCTATTCTTTTTTAATTAAAGAAGAAAAAGATGTTCAGAAATTAACTATTTCTGATGTTGCTCAAGCTATTGTTTCAGATACTTTAGAGAAAATAGAAGTTTCTGGGGCTGATATAAATATTACTTTTAGAGATGGCACAAAAGGTGAGGCAAAGAAAGAAACTGAAAGTTCTTTGTCCGAGACTCTTTCTAACTATGGGCTAACTGGAGAACAAATTACGAAGACCCCCATAGAAATAAAAGAGGAGAGGTCTTTTGGATATTGGATTTTAAGTTTATTGCCATTTCTTTTGCCATTACTTGCTATTGGTTTTTTCCTTTGGATTTTATCAAGACAGGCTAAGGGCCAAGGAATGCAGGCTTTTACTTTTGGACAATCAAGAGCAAGAATTACAGATCCCAATGACAAAAATAACAAAGTCACATTTAAAGATGTCGCCGGTGTTAAAGAGGCCAAGGAGGAGTTAAAGGAGATAGTTGATTTTCTTCGCAACCCTAAAAAGTTTTTAGATATAGGTGCAAGAATTCCAAAAGGTGTTATCTTGACTGGGGCACCAGGAACAGGAAAGACACTGCTCGCAAGGGCTGTGGCCGGAGAAGCTAGTGTTCCATTTTTCCATCTATCTGGTTCTGAATTTGTGGAGATGTTTGTTGGGGTTGGAGCTTCTCGAGTTAGGGATTTATTTAAGATGGCTAAAAAATCTGCTCCATCTATTGTTTTTATAGATGAAATAGATGCAGTAGGTAGGGTGAGAGGTACTGGAGTAGGTGGAGGAAATGACGAAAGAGAGCAAACTTTAAATCAAATTTTAGTTGAGATGGATGGTTTTGAACCTAATGAAAAAGTAATTGTTATGGCTGCCACTAACCGTTCGGACGTCCTTGACCCAGCGCTTCTTCGTCCTGGGCGTTTTGACAGAAGAGTTGTTTTAGATTTACCAGATAGAGAAGATAGAGAGGAAATATTAAAAATACATGCAAGAAAAAAACCATTTGCTGAAGATGTAGATCTTCGAGTTATCGCAGAAAGAACCCCCGGTTTTTCTGGGGCAGATTTATATTCGATAATGAACGAAGGAGCAATACTTGCAGCCAGAGAAGATCGTAAAAAAGTTTCCCAGTACGATTTAATCCGTTCAATTGAAAAAGTTATGATGGGACCAGAAAGAAAGAGTCACTTATTAACCAAAAAAGAGAAAGAGATAGTTGCGTATCACGAAGCCGGGCATGCACTAGTCGCTTCAGTTTTACCATATGCTGATCCTGTTCATAAGGTGTCTATTGTTTCTCGTGGAAGTGCAGGAGGTTACACTTTAAAATTACCTCTTGAAGAAAAGAAATTACAAAATAAAAGAGAATTTTTAGATGATATCACAATGACTTTAGGTGGTTATGTTACCGAGGAATTAGTTTTTGGAGATGTAACAACTGGACCATCACATGATTTACAGGTAGCAACTAATTTAGCCAGAGCTATGGTTACCAGATGGGGGATGAGTGAAGCCTTAGGTCCCATAGCTTACAACAATGATGGGGGGAGAGATTTATATAGTCAAAGTTTTGGAGAGTCTATTTATTCAGAAAAAATAGGTGATCAAATAGACGCAGAAGTTTCTAAAATAATGAATGATTCTATGGAAAAAGCCAAACAAATAGTGACTGATAAAAGGGGTACCTTGAATGCTATAGCTCAAAAACTAATGGAGGTAGAAACGTTGGAACAAAAAGAATTTAACGAGCTTTTGTTAGCCAACGGTATAATGCCAAAGAAAAAAGAAGCGTAGGGTTATTAAAAATGACTCCAGATGTTCACTTGGAGTCATTTTAAAACAACCAGCTCTTTTTGTATAAACCTAATAAAACGCATTGATTTTTAGTTTTTTTTGGGTTAATATACAGCTATATCCGCTTGTAGCTCAGTTGGTTAGAGCATCGAGCTTATACCTCGAGGGTCCCACGTTCGAGTCGTGGCAAGCGGACACGGTTTTCTACTCAAAGTGTAGGTTTAAATTTTTCAATTTAAACATTTTTTTAAGTAGTGGAAATGATTCGATCTCTCTATCAAGAGAAATAATTTTTATAGCCTCTTCTCTGGCGGCTTCAACCATTTTTATATTTTTTATAGCTTCCATCCCAAGATCTGTTATACCCCATTGCTTATCACCACTTAAGAGACCTGCTCCTCTTAGATTAAGATCAAGTTCGGCTAATTCAAAACCGTTTTTCGCTGTTTTAATTGCTTCTAATCTACCCATTGTTTTTTCTGTTCTTGCGTTTGCAAAAAGATAACAATAGGCTTGGTTCTCTCCACGAATAACTCTTCCTCGAAGTTGGTGTAATTGGGCTAGTCCAAATCTTTCAGCTCCCTCTATAATAATAACGGTAGCGTTTGGAACGTTTACTCCCACTTCAATAACTGAAGTGGAAACCAAGATGTCTATTTTTCTATCTTCAAACTTTTTCATAGTTTCCTCTTTTTTCTGTTTAGACATTTTACTATGCATTATGTCAATGTTTTTATTAGGAAAAACTTTTTCTTTAAGTCTTTTTGCTTCAGATTTAACAGTTTTAAGTTCTGAGTTTGCCTGTTCGGTTTCGAGGTTGTTTTCTATTTTTGGGCAGATAACATAAAGCTGTCTCCCTTCTTGTAATTCCTTTTCTATTTTTTTGTAAGCATCTTCTCTTTTGTTTTCTGGCACAATTTCGGTTATGACTTTTTTTCTACCTGATGGCATTTCATCAATAATAGATAAATCTAAATCTCCGTAGATTGTTAAAGCCAGTGTTCTTGGTATTGGGGTAGCGGTCATCGATAAATAGTGTGGGGCCTGTCCTTCTTTTTTAGCTAATTTCATTCTTTGGTTGGTTCCAAACCTGTGTTGTTCATCTATGATGACTAGTCCCAAGTCTTCAAACTCTACTGTTTTAGAAATTAAAGAATGAGTCCCTATAACTATTGGTATTTCTCCATTTTTAACCCATTTTAAAAGTTGATTCTTAGAAATAGTTGTCCATGTTTTTATTTGTTTACCGTCTTTCCACATAGCCGTTTTAGCTGGGTACTTTCTACAACCGCTTGAGGTTATAAGTCCAATAGATATTCCGGTGTGTTCAAAATATTTAATAAAATTTTCAAAAAGCTGAATAGCTAAGACCTCAGTTGGAGCCATATAGGCAACTTGTAAATTTCCAAAATTTAGACGCTCTCCTCTTTCTATTGGACCATCTTTTTTGCTTCCCTTATTTGATTTACTTCTAAGTGGTCGGTTTTTAATAACTGCACAAGAGACGGTTGCCGCTATAAATGTTTTACCACTACCAACATCCCCCTCGATTAATCTAGACATAGGCTTATCTTTTTTAAGATCACCAAGAATTGTTCTGATAGTTTTAGTTTGGGAATTGGTTGGATTAAAAGGGAATCTTGAAACAAAGTCGTCTATATCGTTTTTATCAATTTCTAATTTATACGAAAATAATTCTCCTGTCTTTTTTCTCTCTTGTTGTCTGGATAGTTGGATGAAAAAAACTTCTTCAAAAGCAAATCTCTTTCTTGCTATTTCCCAATGCTCCTTTTTTTGTGGATTATGAATCCAGATCAACGCAGTTCTTAAGCTTGGTAATTTATATTTTTCTAAAATATCTTTTGGTAAATAATCTTCTATTTCTTTAAAACAATTTTGTTTAAAAATTTTATTGATAGCATGATAAATCCACTTAGAAGTAATACCTTTTGTTTCGTGGTAAATTGGATAACCATATTGTAAATTGTTTTGATCCTTAGAAAAAAGAGAATCATTAATGTCTATTGGTAAAAAACTTTCATTTTTTATTTCAGGATTAGTTAGAGTTAAACCATAAGTTTTACTTCGAGATACTTTGCCTGTTACTCTAACGGTTCCGCCATTTTTAATCATTTTTGCTAAATATGGCTGATGAAACCAAACGATGTTAATAGATCCAGTTAAATCAGAAAGAGTGGCCTTGCTCATTGGTATTTTTGAACGAAATCCTTTTTGGGTTGAAAGCCCAGATATTTTTCCTAGGATTGTAACGATCTCTCCTTCTTCTAGGGTAGTAATATTTCTAATCTGGCTTATCTCCGAGTATCTATTAGGAAAATAAAACAATAAATCTCTTATTGTTTTTAGGTTTAGTTTATTAAGGGCTTTTTCTGTTGCTTCTCCAAGTCTAAAATGTGATTCAATCTTATCTTCTAATTCCATTAGAAAATTATAGCATAAAATAAGTGGACTTATTTTATGCTGGAGATGAGGATTATGCTATAATAAAACTTTAATTAATTTAATTTTTAAATATGGACAAAAAATATCTAATTGTTAATACTGGTAGTGCCTCCAAAAAATATTCCTTCTATGTTGAAGATAAAAAATTTTATAATGCTCACTTTGAAATAGAAGATGGTTCACCTATAGTGACTGAAAGTTTTGGGGATAATAAAAACAAGAGAAAAATAACAAAAAAGGAATATGACAATGCTATTAATTTAATAGTTGGATCTTTGATAGAAAATAAATTAATAGATGACAAAAAAGAAATTGATAGTGTGGGAATTAGAATAGTTGCCCCGGGTGAATATTTTTTAACCAACAGGTTGATAGATAAAGAATATATGAAAAGAGCCAAAGAAGCTTTGAAAAAAGTTCCCCTTCATTTGGGCCCTGCCTTAAAAGAAATTGAGACAATAAAAAAATATTTAGGCTCCAAGATTGCTATTTATGGGGTTTCCGATAGTGCCTTCCATTCCACAATTCCTGAAGAAACAAAGTATTATGCTATCCCGGTAGAGGATAGCAGGCGATTGGGTTTACAGATGTTTGGCTATCATGGAATTTCTGTTCAGTCTGTTGTTTCTAAGGCTGAAAAGCTTTTGGGAGGATTACCCGAAAAAACAGTTGTTTGTCATTTGGGAGGAGGGGGAAGTGTGACTGCTGTTCTCGGTGGTAGAAGCATAAACACATCAATGGGATTTACTCCTCTTGAGGGACTTGTTATGGCTACTCGGGTTGGCGACATAGACGCGGGAGCAGTTTTATATTTATCTGAAAAATTAAAAAAGAGTCCACGAAAGTTAGAAGATTATTTCAATAATAAGTGTGGACTTTTAGGATTGTCAGGTAAAAGTTCTGATATTAGAGAACTTTTGGTAGAAGAAGAAAAAGGCCACAAGGAATCAGCCTTGGCTTTGAGGCTCTACGCCAATCGGATTAAGGAATATATCGGTAAAATGTCTGCTTCTTTAGGTGGAATAGATTTATTAATTTTGGCTGGAACAGTAGGAGAGAGATCTTTTATTATGAGACAAAGGATTTGTCAGGGCTTGGACTTTTTAGGGATTGATATTGATAGTGATTTAAATAATAAATCAGAAGGAGTAGAAGTGGATATTAGTAAACCAGAATCTCGAGTTAAAGTTTTAATTGTCAAAACCGACGAAACCGAAGAGATAGCTAAAGAGACATTAAGATTGTCAAAATAAAAAACGGGCCAGGATTGCTCCTAGCCCTCTATGCTCTTTGCTTCTTTTTACTTTTTTACCCCAAGAAAATTCAACCCTTGATCGGTTATATACCGACCACTTTTTACCCACTCACCGTAAAGGTTTCTTTCCTTCATAGCGTCTAATGCTTTCTTTCCCTCACACGATAAGTCAGAAGGAGCAACTCGTAGTCTTGCCTCCGGAATCTTTTTCCCGGTAACTCGACATCTTCCAGTAAATCTACCAGATTTTAACATCTGGATAGTTTTTTTACAGGAATAAATAAAATGGTTAAGCTTTTGAATTTGGGCATTATTCGTTGCCATTTCGTTTCTGTAAGATGCGATATCAGCACTGTCTCCTCTTGGTTCTCCGGGGTTGTTTTTTTCTAAAGAGAAGATGAGTTCTCTAGCCTCTTCAATTTGATCGTCGAGCTTTTTTAAGAGCTCCCCTTCTAATTTTTTTGGAATAGAAGAGGAATTGGATTCGTTTCTGGGTTCGCCTAGATAGCAACTAGGCAGGGAAAAATTTCCATTCATTATTATTATTTTTTTAGGTTAAATTAAATATTAGGGAGCTTTTCACTTTGAATTATATGCATTTTTTTATTTTTGTCAAATTTTAGTTTTTGTATTAAGATAAGTTTATATGGTAGAAATAATTCAAAAAGAAAGTGAAATCTTAAGGCAAATAGCAAAAGAAGTAAAAATAGGAGAAATAACTAGCCCTAAAATAGAGCAAATATTAAAAGATATGTCTCTTGCTCTTGATAGTCAAGATGATGGAGTAGCCATAGCTGCTCCACAAATAGGAGTGTCACTTCGGATTTTTTGTGTTTCAGGAAAAGCGTTCAATACGGAATTTCTGTCAGGTAAAACCAATATCCACGATTCCAAAAAGTATCCAAACCTATTTTTCATTAATCCTAAAATAATTAAAATTTCAAGAGACAAAAAGGCTATGGATGAAGGTTGTTTGTCGGTTCGTCCATTGTTTGGTAAGGTTCGGCGAGCGTCTCGAGCGACGGTTCGAGCTTACAACGAGAAAGGAAAAAAGTTTGAGATGGATGGATCGGGATTACTAGCCCATATTTTTCAACATGAGATTGATCATTTAGAGGGTATTTTGTTTACTGATAAAGCCAAGGAAATAAGAGAGGTGTATTATTAATTTTTTAAAATTTTTAATAAGAAAGAACTCAGTTATTACTAATACTGAGTGTTTATTTTGTTGCGGAATACTAGTCGGGATTTGGTCACGAGTTACTAAATTTTTTGCTCCAAGTATTCGCAAAAAACAAAGTACTCGCGACCCCGTCTCGTCAGTCTGAAAAGTTTTTCAAACTTTTTTCTGGCTACGACCTTCGAATCCCTGCGTCACTCTCCGCACCACAAACAAAAAACAGCAATAATATTGCTATTTTTTGTTTGTGGTGCGGTGTATGTGAGTTAAGTACCCCCACGAGTGAGGCACCACAAGGGTATTCTAGCACATTTTGGAAATGAGAAATGAGGCATGAAGGTCGGGGTCTTGGTTCTGCAAATGTTACAAATGAGACACAAAACACGGTGTCTCGAAACTGTGTCTCATTTGCGAGATGTGATGAAAATACCAAGCCCCAAAAAGACAGATTTGGATGAGACAAAACAAGACACGGAAAAGTGACTGTAACATTTGCCTTTACTGCACACATATTTTCTAATATGATTCCAAGTATACATGGACGTATCTGGGCTGAATCTGATGGAGTTTCTAAAGGAACAAAGGTTACTGTGGAGTTGCCGATAAAGTAGAACCATTACGTTTACTTTGACTTATTTCATAAAAAGTTGTAAATTAGATTCATATTTTGTGAGTTTATTGAATCATACATTCTATCAAAATAATTATGAATATAAAAAAAATTTTACCTCCCAGGCTTGATAAGAGTAAGCTGATAGGGATTATAGCTCCAGCAGACCCTGTTGCCGGTATTTGTCCAGAGGAGACAATTAAGCGTGGGTACGAATATCTAAAAAATAAGGGATTTTCTGTCATCGAGGGACGTTCAGTAAAGCTACTTACACAAAAACATACTGCTGGAACAGCACTATCAAGAGTTGAGGATATTCATGATTTTGTAAAAAGAGAAGATGTTGGATGTATTATGGCCTTTTGGGGAGGTTTTAATACAAATCAATTGCTTGATAAATTGGATTATGACCTGATTAAAGCAAACCCGAAAATATTCATTGGATACTCTGATGTTACAGCACTCACTACCGCGATAACCACTAAGACGGGATTAGTGACTTTTTCTGGGCCAGGAGTAATTTCCTTTGCTAAACCAGAACCTTTTGAATACACATGGAATTATTTTGAAAAAATATGCATTGATCCACAAGAGAATCTTATTATTGAACCATCTCCAAGCTATGCGGATGATTTATACTTTTTGCGTGAAGATGACAATCATAGAATCAAAAAAAATAATGACGGTTTAAAAGTATTTACATCAGGAAAAGCAACTGGTGAAATCGTTGCAGGTAATCTTCAGACCCTACTAATTTTAAATGGTACAGAGTATTTGCCAGATCTTACTGGAAAGATCCTATTTATTGAAGAAGATGAGACAAGTACCCCAGCGCATGTCGACAGATTTATATATCAATGTAAACAATTAGGTTGGTTTAAAAAAATTGCAGGATTAGTTATTGGAAGATTTACAGAGCAGTCTAGTTTTTCTGAGAAAGATTCATTAGAAGATATTTTAAAAGAGCACCTATTCGAAGCGAAATTTCCGATACTTTATAATGTTGATTTTGGGCATTCTGACCCATTAATCACTATTCCAAACGGTGGTATTGCAACTATAGACACTGAAAATAAACGGATAATGTTTCAGCAATCGGTGATGTGATAAAAATATGTCCAACAATAAAAATCAATCAATAATAAAAAATATAGAAAAGGTATTGAATGATAAAGTTTCTTATAAAAAAGGAAACTTATTTCACATCGTTAGTCACGTCACAAAGAAAAGTAAGCAAATAAAAAGTCTTGTAAATAAAAATAAAACTCCTTTTTATGTTTTTGACCAACAAGCACTCGATAATTCCATAGATTTATTTCTGGAAGCATTTAAAAAAGAAATTCCTTCGTTTAAATCTTACTATGCTCTTAAAATAAACCATCATCCATTTATTATTCAGTGTGCGGTTGATAAAGGAATGGGACTTGATGTTGGAAGTCGTCGGGAAATCGATATTGCAATAAATGCAGGTTGTAAAGATATTCTTTACTTCAGTCCTGGTAAGACGAAAGATGATTTATTGTATGCAATAAAATATGTAGATGTTATTACTATTAATATAGATAGTTTTAACGAACTAAAAAAACTAGGTTCCCTAGCAAACAGTAAAAAGAAGCCTATTAAGGCTGGCATACGAATTCATACTGACCAATATGGCGATTGGAAAAAATACGGGGTTCATATTAATGAACTAAAAACCTTCTTTAAAGAAGCTGAGAAATACCCCTTTATTGATCTTCAGGGTATTCATTTCCACATGTCCAGAAATAAAGATGCTACATTTTATGAAAATACCATAAAAGAGTTGGGGGCTTACCTGAAGAAAAACTTTAATTCAAATGAGTTGCAAAAAATTAAATACATTGACTTTGGCGGCGGGTTTGAGGTTTATGAATCAGAAGGATACTATCCCTACAAGACACCGCAAGGCGGTATCATACAAACAACTAATTCTTACACTGGAACACCGTCCATATTTGATGTTTCATATTACATTCGCGATGCTATTAAAATTGATGAGTATGCCAAAAAAATCGGGCAAGCAATAAACGATTATCTCAAACCAATAGTAAGTGCCACGTATTACTCGGAACCTGGACGTATAATATGTAATAGCGCCATGTATATAGTACTGTCTGTTGCTGATGCTAAAAACAAAGATAACGTCGTCTTGGACGGTGGAGTAAACATGGTCGGCTGGCAACGTTTCGAACATGAATATTTTCCTTTAGTAAACTTATCTTCTCCATCAAAAAAAGAAATTAAATGCAACATGTGGGGTAATCTTTGCACCACATGGGATACGTGGGGTTACTATTGCTATGCAAATAGAATACGAGAGGGAGATATTATTGTTGTCCCCAATCAGGGAGCGCTTACTTACTCACTAGCACAAAATTTTATTCAACCAATTCCGCCAGTTTATAAAATATAATCAAAAATATGAAAAAAGAACTTATTACACCAGAATATATTAAGGGTTTATCTTATACGGATTTCGTGGGACTAATTAATCAGTGGAATGTATTGCCAGGTTCACACGTCACATTATCGAAATGGACATGTTTTTCTGGGTTAAATAAAAATTCAAGACTTTTGGAAGTTGCTTGTACTACTGGTTTTTCATCTCGCGAACTCGCACTTCTCTCAGGCTGTAGCGGTGAAGGATTTGACCTTTCAGAAAAATCTATCAAAATGGCAGACTACAACAAGGAACAATATGCACCCAAAATTGATTTTTCATATTCTGTAGCCGATGGATATAAATATAAATCTGATAAACCATTTACTCACATAGCAGTTGGTGCCTCTCTTGGTTTTTTTCCTGATCCAGCAAAAATGCTAGAAAGGTGCATCAGCATGCTTGAGGATGGTGGACACATTCTCGCTTCTCCGTTTTATGTGACAAAACCATTACCTCAAGCACTAGTTAAAAGAGCACAGAGAGTGTTCGATATCACTCCAACCGGGATTTCTTACAAAGAAATTATGAAATCGTACAACAAGCTTGAAGTGATTTTTGAAGAGCGGAACAGCTTAGTTCAAGAGACCAAGGAGGAGCTTGATTACTATTGCAAGTGCACCATAGACCGTGCATGCAAAATGCTTGATATCACGGATAAAAAGGTATACGAGGCTATGTATAAAAGGCTTTACGAAGTAAAAAAGATGTCAAACGACCTACGTCCTTACCAGATGTACAGTATACTTGTCTTAAGGTACAGAAAGGCTATATATCCAAATAGATTTGTTGAGTTGTTTTAAAAACATGATACTAACTGGAAGCAAAATTAAAGATGAAATAAAATCTGGCGACATCGTCATTGAGCCATTTTGCAATGAACAAGTTAATCCAAACAGTTACAATTATCGACTTGGTTCTACTATAAAAGTTTTTAACGGATTCGACGGCGACAAGGCTAATTTTAAAGAGATAAAAATACCAAAAGACGGTTATGTTTTAGAGCCAAGGAAAATGTATCTTGCGACCACCAAAGAAGTAATTGGCAGTTCAAAGTATGCAATGTCCCTTATCGGCAGAAGCTCGATGGGTAGGTACGGTCTTTTCTTGCAAGTGTCAGCAAACCTTGGACATACTACTTCAAAACATAAATGGACTTTAGAAATTGTAGCTGCAAGGCCAATAAAACTATATCCTGGCATGATAATCGGACAAGTTTCATTTTGGAAAAATTATGGCACAGTTAAAAAATATAATGGCAAATACGGTCATTTAAACCATCCTCAGGAATCATTTGTTCCCATAACTCAATACCAAAAAATATGATACTAACAGGTAAAAAAATAATTGAGGAGTTTAAAAAAGGAAAAATTGATATTTCTCCTTTTGATAAGAAGAGAATAACGACAAACTCTTATGACTTATCCCTAGGACATAATATTGTTCGATACAAAACTGGTGTAATTGACCCAAAATGTAAACCCCAGCACGAAGAGATAATTATACCTGAAGAAGGTTTGGTGCTTGAGGCTGGAGATTTTGTACTAGGTCATTCAAGCGAGCGTATCGGCAGTGATTTTTATGTTCCTATTATACATGGAAAATCTGGTACAGCTAGAATGGGATTGTTCGTACATGTCACTGCTGATTTAATAGATATTGGTTCGCACGGCGTCACAACCTTTCAACTGTATGCTACTCTTCCAGTTCGATTGTATCCAGGAATGCTTATTGCTCAAGTTAGCTTCTGGCTTCCTTTAGGGGATATCGTTTTATACAAAGGAAAGTATCAGAATAGCACTGGACCGCTACCATCTTTAACATATAAAGATTTCAAATACGATCTTTTTAAGAAGAAATAAGATTTTCGATTTCGGGTTGACAAAGTAACTATTTTATATTAGTTTGTCGGTAGTACTGTTCGTTAACAATCAACCAAATTAAGGAGGTGTATCATGGCAAGAAAAAGTGAAAAGAAGAGGACGAAAGCCCTCGAAATTGATCCACTTGCGTATCGCCGTGAGGCACCAAGAGGATCAGTTGAAGTTTGTGACCTAGACAGAGTACTCCATGGAGAAAAGATCACCGTTGTTGGGAGGCTTATGCTTTCTGACAATACAGGTGAAATTTCCAAACTTGGAGTATTTGGCACACTGGATGGAAAGGAAGTTCTTACTCTCGAGAGAATCGAGGGGAATGGGCTATCAATTCCTGCATTCCTCATGCGTACACCAGAAAACATCGAGATAATGAACTCCGTTATCCACTACGGAGACGTCGTGATGTTGGAGGGTGTAAAGCTCTGCATTTCAGGGGAAGATGTAGTTCTTGGAAACGGTATCAAGTTGCTTTCCAAAGCAACGGGTGATGTTTATGACAGCAACGTTGATTTTCGTAAGAGATCAAATTTGTATGATCACAGACATCTTCAGTTGATTCAAAACCAAGGAAAGATTCTGCACTTTCGGAGATGCTCGATAGTATTCCGCGCAATAAGGCAATTCCTATACAAGGAGGGGTATGATGAACTAAGCATGACTTTGCTTCAGAAAAACTTTGAAGCGGGTCTGGCTGATCCATTCGTAACACACGTTGCCCAACATGACAGGGATATGTATCTGAGATTGACATCAGAGCTGTTTCTCCGAAAATTGATGGTTGCTGGATTCTCGAAGGTATTTGAGATCGGTAAATCATTCAGAAATCAAGGGGCCACAGCCGACATGCTTCCTCAGTTTACAATTCTTGAACTGTATCGTGCGTATGCCAGCAGAGAAGAGATAGAAAACCTAGCAAAGAACATGATCTGCGAAGTTCTTGTTCAATTGTACGGGAGTCCGTCAATTCCCACTGCCAAAGGAGAGATAGATTGCTCGGGAGACTGGCCATTGTATGATTTTAAGGAAGAAATCGAGAAGTGTACAGGCTTAAGATATGACGAATCACGTCCTGTCGAAGAGTTGGTACACATTTTGGACAAGGCGGAAATTGCTCATCCTGCAAAGGTGAACAAATATACTGTGGCTACTGCCCTGTACTGCCACGTGATGTCCCACATCACGGGCCCCGCTTTCCTGAGGAATCTGCCAGCCGCTCAATCTCCGCTTTTCAAGGTAAACGATGATGGGTCGACCGTTGATGAAACTCTTCTTGTTATTAACGGGATGCTTGTCGCTGACCTTGTTAATCCAGAGCGTGATCCTCGCCTTATCAGACAGCACATGGAGGAACAATTGACTTACCGCAAGGAAAGTCAAAACGATGGTGTTAACGAAGACATCATCAGTGCAATGAAGTTCGGTCTACCTCCATGTAGAGGTATTGGAATGGGATTGGAGCGTCTTCTTATGCTTCTGCTAAACACGGAGGACATAAGAGATGTGGAACTCTTCCCTGTATTTTGAGATGAGGTTTATAACCACGCACCCCGTGTCAGTTTCTGACACGGGGTTTTTGTTTATCAGGAAACCCCGCCCGCTTTTCTGCCTGAGCGTGCGGGGATGAATGGAACCATATACGTATCGCATTCTGATGTGATACGCTTGGTTGCATGAGAATCCGAAGCTTGAATCACTCTGTCTACCAAACTCAATATCACCTCGTTTGGGGAACGTTGTATCGTAGAAAATATCTGAAAGAATATGTAAAGAATGAATTTGTCACTCACATCTACACTGTCATCAAAAAATATCCCACACTCCATATACATAGTATTAATGCAAACGATGACCATGTGCACCTTCAGATTGAAATACCACCAAGCGTCGCTATTGCTGCCGTCGTGAGGCGTTTGAAAGTGGAGACAAGTATTTACCTTAAGAAACGATTTAAATTTATACGTGAAATGTATATCGACGGCAGCATATGGAGTGTTGGGTATTTTGTCTCGACAATCGGACTGAATGAGGCGGTAATCGAAAAATATATTGCAAACCAAAATCGAAAAGACAAGGGTGTAACCACTAGCTTCGGGTTCTCATGAGATCCAAGGAAACCCCGTCCATCTCTCGTCTGCGAGAGTGTACGGGGAGGACGTCCATTATATATAAAAAAGGGGCTACAGACAGTGTCCATAGCCCCTTGGAACGATTCACCACAGATAGGACATTACATGTACCCTCGATCTCCTTGATTTAGCTTAGGGTAGAGGCGCTGCATCCACCCATTGACCATCGCCTTCGGCAAAGAACTTTCCAGTGAACGGAATGTCAGTGTTACCACAACATTCTTTTGGTCTGGTCTGATACCGAGGTTTAGTCTCGCCTTTTCTGGAAGTTTATCATAGGAAATTTCGGAGTACTCGATCTTCTCTATGAAAACGGCGTCTTGTCCCAGCTCATCGCGAATTTCTTCGCAGATGTCTTCTTCTGTTTTCTCAACAGAAGTAGAATACGACAGCACCCTTTTCGTTGCAGGCTGATCAGAGACGGTGACGAATTTTTCAAGATTCGCCATCTGACGCTTTATTCGAGGATCATCCGATCTCAGAACACGAATGTCATCGATGCCTTTGATGATCATGACGAGTCGATCAAGACCCATACCCAGAGCGAGCCCTGAATACTCTTCAGGATCGAGACCAGCGTTTTTGAGAACAGTCGGATGGGCTTCGCCACATTCGAGAACTTCGAGCCACGAACCGTTAACAAAAACTTCCACCTCGAGACCCCGCATCGTGTAAGGATGTTCAACTTCATTCGCTCGATATTTACATCCTGGAACAACACATTCCAGAATAGTTTCAACCAAGTGAATCAGGTCTGATCGGACGAAACGAGGTGACCCCTGTTTTATTCGCCAGACATCCATTTGATGAGGCTCACCGCAATGAGTTTTATCGACAACGTCGCGTCGATAACACATTCCAGGCAAGACAACGACAGTATCGCCGATACCATTTTGAGAGGCTTTTTTGAGCCAACTCGGAATAGCTGACGAAGTGTGGGTACGCAAGACAGTATCTTCCGTAACATACCTCGTATAGCGAGAAGACCGCCCTGCATTATCTAACGGGAAGAGAAGGTCGTCGAAGTTTTCTTTTGATGAGACTTCCGGGTTCGAACGAACTTCCTCGACAACTGCTCCAGCATAGGATTTCTCCAGTGCTCGTCTTACGTTACCAACGACAATGTTGATGGCATGGATCCCATTCTTGGGATCAGTGAGGTCTGGGAGGGCTATAGAGGCCATCAGACGCTCTGGTGACATAACTTCTTTTTTCATGACCGTGTCTCCTTTTCTGTCTGTGCCGTGTCATTACTGACGTGGCTAGGTTTGAGTGATACTAACTTCCGATACTCCTCTAAGTGATCCCTACGCAGGACCGCTAGCCATCGGCCAGCTTTTGACTTATCAGAGTTGTTTGTAACCGCAAAAATCATCTCAAATGCGGCCGATGGGCTACTACTCTCATCCACTAAAGAGACGATTTTTTCGTCACTTAGTATGGAGGAGCATCGTGCCCTGATTTCTTGAGCTGATCTGATCATAGCTTGATACCTCCTATCTTTAGTATTGTTAAAGAACAACACCCACAGGAACATCCTATAGGTACCCCATCATACATATTATTAATACAAATGTCAATCTTTTTTGGGGCACATTAGCCAATCAGAGGTTACCAACACCTACCACTAAGGGCGCTCTGGACTCCTGAGAGGTGTTGCGTCATTCCTTGTGTTGTATGACAAACGCAACAACACAAGCGCCATTAGGGACTACGGCCAAAGTAGTAGTCCCCGTAAAGATGAAATACTGCCTCTATGCGAGAAAGTCGACAGAGTCAGAAGAAAGACAAGTCCTTTCAATAGATAGCCAAATCAGCGAGATGCTCCAATTAGCCGATCGTGAGGGGCTTGAGGTGGTCACCATGAAGCGTGAAAGCCATAGTGCTAAAGAGACTGGTCAGAGACCAGTATTTAACGAAATGGTTGAAGAACTCAAACAAGAGAAGTTCAATGCAATCCTCACTTGGGCACCTGATCGTATTTCAAGAAATGCAGGCGACCTTGGAAAAATAGTAGATCTAATGGATTCAGGTAAACTACATATAATAAGAACCTTCGGACAAACTTTTGGAAATAATCCAAATGAGAAATTCCTTCTCATGATTCTAGGCTCACAAGCAAAACTAGAAAATGATAATCGAGGTATCAACGTGAAGCGAGGATTACGAACAAGAGTAGAGATGGGATTATGGCCTGGCATGGCACCACTTGGATATTTAAACCAAAAATTAATGGACAGGAAGTGTCAAATAGTAATTGATCCAGATAGAGCACCAATCATTAAGAAAATGTTTGAGAAAGTAGTGTATGAACATTGGAGTGGTAGAAAGGTATATAACTGGTTACGATTTGATTTAAATTTCTATACTCGAGGAAATAAACCCCTGACACTCTCAGGGGTTTATCGTATTTTTAATATGCCAATCTATTATGGACCATTTGAATATCCTAGAAATTCTGATAACTGGTATCAAGGAAGTCATACACCAATAATTACTCAAGAGTTATTTGAAAAAGCTCAAGCACAATTAAAGAGAGATAGGATTGTAAGAGAAAATAGAGAGTTCGCATTCACTAAACTGTTCACCTGCGGCATGTGCGGGTCAGGCATCACCGCCCAAGAAAAGTACAAAATACTCAAGGACGGTACGAACGCCAAGTACATCTACTATTCATGCTCCAAGGCAAAGGACCGTGATTGCAAGAACAAATACATCCGAGAAGAGGAATTGATCGACGAACTCTTCAAGATTATCGACCAGGTGAATATCAACGAACTTGGGATGCGCATGAAACTTGAGGAAGAGATTAAACGATTCAACCGACTACAGCGATTGGCAACCAAGGGTACACCAAAATACAATATCAACGAGGATGAAATTAATACCCGGGAATACGCCAAGTATGTACTCAAGGAAGGCACTGCGCTCGAAAAACGAGAGCTTCTAGGACATCTAAGATCACGATTACTACTGGAAGACAAGAAGATTAGCCTGGTTCAGTAAATTGGTGAAAAATGGTAGAATGGGTTTACTATGGAACAAAACTCTACTAAAAAAGTATTCCTTATCCACGGGTTTCAAGGTACGCCAAATGGTGGATGGCGTTCTTATCTTATGAGCGAACTGGAGAAGCAGGATATCTACGCCTGTTCTCTTTCAATGCCTAAACCAGACGAGCCAATTCTTTCTGAATGGTTAGAAGAAAACAAAAGACATATCGACAGAAATCCAAACGATGATATTTATCTAGTTGGTCACAGTCTAGGAGGAACTGCCATTCTTAGATATCTAGAGCAATTTAATTCTTCAAATCTTAAGGGGGTGGTTATTGCATCTGCTCCATGCCATCAAAATATCAATAGCAAGATTGTTGATTTTCTTCGCACAGATTTTAACTGGGAGGTAATGAAGAATAAGGTTGAGCATGTGGTCGTTATTCATGGTGACAATGACCCGAATGTTCCAGTCTCAGATGCAGAAGAGACAAGTAATCAATTAAATGGAAAACTTGTCCTTATTCCAGACGGAAAACATTTGAACGGTTCAGCAGGATTTACTGAGTTACCTGAAGCATTATCAGCACTAACTGAAATGATGAAATAATATGAAAACAATACTTGTAGATGCAGTAAATACAACAATCATCAAAGATGAGTCCGGATCATTCGTGCAATTCAAAGAACTTTTTGATTTACTTGAAACCTATTCAAACCCAAAACTTATTGTTACCAATGCTAACGACAATCAACTAATTGAATTTGGACTCAATGATGTTCCTTATCAAGTATTCACTATGA
The DNA here is from genome assembly GCA_964500195.1 of uncultured Candidatus Saccharibacteria bacterium. GTDB lineage: Bacteria > Patescibacteriota > Minisyncoccia > Phycocordibacterales > UBA9973 > UBA8515. The sequence goes on from CAZCND010000002.1 coordinate 42,624, forward strand.
AGCATAGTCCTGATAAACCAGATCCTGTTTACTTCAAGACACTTCTTGAACAACACAGCTGGCAACCGACTGATGTCATTTATTTTGAACACAATCCTGATGCAGTGAAATCAGCTGAGTTAGTTGGCATTACTTCCTATCATTACGATAAGGATAAGAAAGATCTAACAGGATTGAAACAGTTTCTTGATCAGAATAGTTAAAAACAAAAAGAGCGACATTGTCGCTCTTTTTGTTTTATATCAACCTTTGTGGGTCGCACGACATCCATAGGGATATAGGTCGCGAAACTACCAGGTTGTCAATGCGGAGACGCAGGGATTCGGTCACTCTCGTGGATATTTTGCCTTGCTTCGCTTGCAAAATATCTCACTCCCTCGACCCCCACTCGGGCTGGCCGCTTCGCGGACTTCGTCAGCCCTCGGTTCGAA
>CAZCND010000003.1:0-13360 GCA_964500195.1 uncultured Candidatus Saccharibacteria bacterium
GAATTTTTCAGTAGAAAAATATCCGTGTTTTTTGGAGCAATAATCTTTGGAGCGAGGCAACACCTCTGTTTAATAAAAAAACAAAAAATATCTCAAACCGGATCGTAATGATTTCTTTGCCAGGGGTGACAACGACAAACCCTTAAAAAACCTCTCCCAAGCCCCTTAAAAGGGCCATATTTTAAAACAGCTTGTCTTGTATACTCTGAACATGTTGGGATAAAACGACAGGCAAAATGAGATTTTAATGGTATTTTTTGATAAACATTTATCAAAAAAACAATTATTTTAGTCATTAAATTAAACTATTTTTACTAAGTAAAAAAATAACCTCTTTTTTTATTTGATCTTTTTCGGGTAAAATTAATTGATTTTTGTACACAAACAAGGCTGATCCACCTTTTAATTTTAGATCTTTTAATACATTAAAAACGATTCTTCTATATTTATTCCTTTTAAAGGCCTTTTTAAATGTTTTTTTAGGAGCCACAACCCCAAACTTTGGTTCTTCTGTTTTTATAAAATAGAACAAAAAAAGGGGGGAAGAGAAAACCTTGCCGTTTTTTATCAAAACATCAAAATCTTTCTTTGTGACCCTCTTTTTTTTAGGAAGCATTTTATTTTTTAATAGAAACATTAACCCGTCCTTTTCGACGACGAGCTGTGTTTACCTTTCTTCCGTCTTTTGTTTTTGTTCTAACTAGAAATCCATGAGTTTTGGCTCTTTTCCTTCTGTTTGGTTGATATGTTTGAGACATAGTAAGAATATATAACACATTGAACAAAAATGCAATCTGTGTCTTAAAAAAATATCCACACGATATTAACATGTTAATTAAGATATTTAATTGTTGTGAATTTCAAAAAGAAGCTATAATAAAAAAACAGTAAACTGTTTATATAAAATAAGATTAAAATCAAAAAGTCGGCTATTAAATTTTAGTGGATAAACACAATAAACAAATGGATATTAAAGAACTCTGGGATAAATGTTTAACAGAAATTGAACTAAATATTTCTAAAGCAAATTTTTCTACGTGGTTTAAAAATACTTCTATTATAAAAAACGAGAGTGGAATAATTCAATTAGGTGTTCCAAATGAATTTGTTAAAGATTGGCTTTATAATAAGTTTCATAAACTCATTTTAAAAACACTAATAAACAACAACAGTGAAATAAGGGGGGTTGAGTATATTATAAACAAACAAGACTTTAAAAACACAAAAAACCAAAATAAAAACGGGGAAGAATTAAACCAGCCCGTTAATTTAAACAAAGAACTTCCACTAAACGATTTATATATAAACAAAGAAGACAACCTTAACCCCAGATATAATTTTAATTCTTTTATTGTTGGACCTTTTAACGAGCTAGCTTATGCTGTTTCTCAAGCAATAATCACCAACCCGGGACAAAATTATAATCCATTTTTTGTTTACGGTGGAACAGGTTTGGGAAAGACTCACATGATTCAAGCAATAGGGAACACTATAAAAAACAAGTTTCCTTCTAAAAAAATATATTATGTTAGTTTAGAAAAATTCGCGATTGATTATATAAACTCAATCCAAAACAAAAATCCAAACGCCTTTAAAGAAAAATATCGCAAATATGATGTTTTTATAATGGATGATATTCAATTTATTTCAAAAATGGATAAAACCCAAGAAGAACTATTCCATTTGTTTAATACTTTATATGAAAACAATAAACAAATAATCTTTTCTTCAGATAAACACCCTAATTTTATTCAAGGATTAGAAGAGAGATTGCAATCAAGGTTTGCTTCTGGTATGACTGTTCAAATAATTGAACCTGATTATGAGTCTAGAATTGCTATTATTAAAGCAAAATTTAGTAACACAAACTGTATTTTTGAACCAGAAGTTGTTTCTTATTTAGCTGAGTCTTTAAACGGTAACATTCGTGAGTTAGAGGGTAGTTTAAATACAGTTATTTATCAAAGTCAGTTAAAAAACAAAGCCCTAAACTTATCTGATGTTAAAAATTTAATTAAAAACAACATTAAACCAAAGAAAAATGTGGCTGTTAAAGATATTGTGAAAGTTGTAGCTGAACAATATGGTATTTCAGAAGACTCTGTTTATGAAAAAACAAGAAGAAAGGAAATAGTTAAAGCCAGACAAGTAGCTATGTATATTCTTCGAGAAGATTTTAATATTTCATATCCACTTATTGGACAAAAAATGGGGAACCGCGACCACACAACTGTAATCCATTCTCATTTAAAAATTAAAGATGATTTAAAAACAGATCCATCTTTATTACAAGAAATAGAGAAGATAAGAGTTATGTTGAAATAGGTTAGATAAGTATGTGGAAAAGATGTGTTTTATAAAAAAATAAAAGTTGATAAATCAAATGATTTTTATTTCTTTTAAAAAAATTAACAAATAATAAAAAACATAAACAATAAAAATTTTTAAAAAAGATTGATAAATAAAATTAAAAATAGAAATCCACATATTCACAGAAGTAATAGTATTAATAAATTATAAAGTATATTTAATAACAATTATATGAAAATAGAATGCTCAATAGAAAAAATTAAAAAAGCTCTAAGTTCAGTTGAAAGGGTCACAGGAAAAAATTTAACTTTACCTGTTTTAAGTTCAATTCTTTGGGTAGCTACAAATAAAAGCTTGAAATTAAGAGCAACTAATTTAAATATCGGAGTAGAGATAGAAGTTCCAGCCAAAATAGAAGAAGAGGGAACTGTAGCTGTAAAAGGAGATATATTATCATCATTATTTTCAGTTCTTCAAGGAGATTCAAATGTAAAGTTTGAATTAAATAATGATAATCTGTCGGTTAAAACTAAAACAAACTCTATTTTACTAAAAAGCATTCCCCACGATGATTTTCCAACAATTCCTTTAATTAAAGGACAAGAAATAATTATTCCTAATAAAAAATTTATTGATGGTATAAAATCTGTTTATTATAGTTCGGCTATCTCTGAAATAAAACCAGAAATAGGTAGCGTGTATATTTATCCAGATGATGATATGTTGGTTTTTGTGGCAACAGATTCTTTTCGTTTAGCTGAAAAGAAAGTAAAAATAAAACAAAAATTATCTTTTGATGGTATTTTAATACCTTTTAAAAATATTATTGAAATTATTAAAATATTTGATGGAATTGATGATGATTTAAAAATAAATCTTCAAAAAAATCAAATATCACTTTCTTTAGAAAATATATATTTAACATCTAGAGTTATTGATGGAAATTTTCCAGATTACAAACAGATAATTCCTAAAATTCCTACAACAAAAGCAATTGTCTTAAAACAAGATTTATTATCCTCATTAAAAATATCAAACATTTTTTCAGATAAATTTAATCAGATTATTTTAAGTGTTAAACCAAAAGAAAAAATATTTGAAATAGAATCAAAAAATAATGATGTTGGAGAAAATAATTCCCTGGTAGATGGAGCTTTGTCAGGAGAAAATGTTTCAGCTAATTTTAATTACAAATATATACTAGATTGTTTTCAATCAATAGGATCTGATAGTTTAAGCTTAGAATTGAGTGGTAATAATAAAGCCATGATAATCAAAGGAGTGGGTGATACTTCTTTTCTTTATTTAGTAATGCCAATGAATAGGTAAAATGGATTATAACCACATAACTTTATTTTTTGAGAAATTTAAAAATATAATTTTTCAAAAAGAGCAAATAAAAAAAATTGTTATTAAAGTTATTTCTGAATCAATATCATACCCCATAGAAAATAATTTTATTGAAATTAAAAAAGGTCAGGTTTTTATAAAAGCCTCACCTCTTTTAAAAAACGAAATTCTAATTCACAAGAAAGAAATTTTTGACAGGTTTAAAAAAGAATTACCAGAGAATTTTAATTTAATTGATATAAAATAATTTTTATTCTGTTATATCTTCTAAATTAAAATTCAAAACCTGTTCAGACATGTTACCCAAAACATCTACAACAATAACTTTAATTGTATTATCTATGTTTATGTTTAAAATATCTAATGGTTTAAAACTAAAAATATAAGGCCTGTTTTTGATAGAAGTTAAATAAGTGTTATTAATAAAAACATCTATTTTTTTAATTAAAATTTTACTTTCTATTTTTATTTCACCCGCCACCTCTTCCTCTTTACTGTATTTATTTTCTAAACCTGTAATTTCAAAAATTGGTTTAGATGATGTTGTGTGTATGTCGTCATATTCATCTGGTATATCTATTTCTGTTTGATATCTATTCCTGTTTTTTTGCCACCACTCATTAACGCCATATTCCCAATTATTATATTGAGAATCAGTAATATTTTCCGGGATATTTTTATTGAGAGGGTTATTTTTATCTATCCAGTGTAAAATTGAGTGAACATTAAAATCAAAAATTTCTTTTTTGGTTTCCTCTGGTGTGTATTCGGTGGCTAATTTACCTGAAATGGTATCAATAATACTTGTTTGTCCATTTTGCCAAACCCCCCTTAAGACAGGTGGTATTCCTTGATCTATTTGATCTGGTTTTTCAAAACCTTCCTTATTTTTTCCTTTGAGAGCTTCTACCACAACTGCATTCCAAATAGGCCCAGCCATAGCAACTCCTCCTTTTTTCATTGGAACATTATCGTTGTTTCCAACCCACACTCCAACAGCAACCGTTGGGGTATATCCTATTGTCCAAGCATCTTTATTGTCGTTGGTTGTTCCAGTTTTAGCTGCCACTTCAACCCCGTTTATTCGCAGTTGTGAGTATGCCCCAAAAGCAGGTGTTCTAGCTTCGTTGTCTGATAAAATACTTGAAATAATTTTAGTTGTGTTTTCTTTTATAACCTGTTGTGGTTCAGGAGTAAATTCTTCTAAAAGATTATTGTTTTTATCATAAACAGCCAGTATTGATTTGGGTTTGTTTTTTAATCCTTTGTTTGCAAAAACACTATAAACAGAAGTCATGTCAAGTAGTGTGGTTTCTCCTCCACCAATAACCAAAGATAAACCATATCTATTGGGATCGTTTTTTAATGTTGTTACTCCTAGATTTTGGGCCATTTTTATAGAATCTGAAACTCCAACTAAGTATAACAACTTAACCGCTACAATGTTTATTGATTGAGCAAGTGCGTTTCTTAAAGAAACCGGTCCAACAAAAGCGTTATTCCAATTGTCTGGTGTATAACAATTTTCTCGAGAAGATGTTCCAGACGGATCACAAGAAGAATTAAATTCAGTTCTAACATCAAACAAGTGTGTCTGATCAGTATAGCCTTTTTCAAAAGCAAGAGCATAAACAATTGGTTTAAAAGAAGAACCTGGTTGTCTGGGTGCTGTGGTTACATTAAAATTACCATCAATTTCTTTATCAAAATAATCTCTTGAGCCAACCATTGAGAGTATTTGTCCTGTTTTTGGGTCTATAACCACAACAGCTGCATTCTTTCCACCCCAATTAATTTCATTTTCTTTGGATTTTTCTAAAACAATTTTTTCAACTTTTTCTTGCAACTCGTAATCAATGGTTGTGATAACTTTTAAACCACCCTCTTCTAGGGTGTTTTGACCATATTTATTATCTAAATAATCTTTTACATAAAAAACAAAATGAGGAGCTAAAATTCCACCTTTTTGCTGGGGGAGAAAGGTAACTTTTTCTTCTTTAGCTTTTAAACAATCCTCCTCGTTGATTAAACCAACCTCTAACATTCTGGATAAAACTAGATTTTTTCGACTATCTAGTTTGTCTTTGTTTTTTCCATAAGGAGAATAGTATGTTGGACCATTAGGAATAGCAGCCATATAAGCAGACTCGGCTAGTGTTAACTCTTTTGGTGTTTTACCAAAAAAAGATTTGGTTGCTTCTTCTATTCCATAAATACTTCCACCATAAGGAGCCTCGTTTAGATATAAAGCTAAAATATCATTTTTACTCATTGTTTGTTCTAGTTTTACAGCTAATATCCATTCTTTTATTTTTCTAGATAAAGAAACCTCAGATGTAAGGATTGTGTTTTTAATAACCTGTTGAGTTATGGTTGATCCACCTTGAACTTTTCGTCCTGTTAGTTTTGCCCAAACAGTTGCTCTGATTATTGAACTAATTCTAATTCCTTTGTGTGTGTAAAATTCAGAGTCTTCGATGGCAATTGTGGCTTTTGTTATGTTTTCACCCATTTCTTCGAAAGGAATAATCGTTCTTTTGATGTCTTTATGAACATCATAAAGTAAAATTGTTCCAGTTCTGTCATATATTTTAGTTGAGCTTTCAATTTTTCTTTGGCTAAATTGTTTAAAGTCTGGAATTTTTAAATTACTTACCCATATAATAAAGAGTCCAGACAAAACAAAAAACACACTAAAGCCAAGAATAATTAAAGATTTAAACCAAGGTTTTCTTTGTTTGTTTTTGTTTTTTCTCATTTCTTTATGATATCACAATTTTATTTAATGTGTTAAAATGTGTTTTATATGGAAGAATACAAACAAAAAGAATTATTAGAGAGGGGTGTCTCAGCTATTTATCCCTCAAGAGAGTTTTTAGAAAAAAAGATAAATTCTGGCAAAAAACTTACTTTATATCTAGGTATTGATCCCACAGGACCAACCCTTCACTTGGGTCATTTTATACAACTTAAAAAAATGGCCGAATTTCAAAAGGCTGGACATCAAATAATAATTTTAATTGGTGATTTTACGGCAATGATAGGGGATCCAACAGATAAAAAAAGCACTCGCCAACCACTTAGTCGTAAACAGGTTTTAAACAATTTAAAAGATTACAAAAAACAAATATCAAAAATTATTTCTTTTAAAGGTAAAAACAAAGCCAAAATTAGATTTAATTCTAAATGGCTTAAAAAAATGAATTTTGAAAATGTTTTATCTTTGGCTTCTAATATGACTGTTCAGCAAATGCTCGAAAGAGATATGTTTAAAAAGAGAATGGATGAAGGACGACCCGTTTCAATCCATGAATTTTTATATCCTTTAATGCAAGGGTATGATTCTGTTGTTATGGATGTTGACGGTGAAGTGGGTGGCAACGATCAGACTTTTAATATGCTTTGCGGGCGAGATCTAATGAAGACATTAAAGAATAAAGAAAAGTTTGTCGTTACAACCAAACTATTAGAAGACAATCAAGGACAAAAAATGGGTAAGACTGAGGGTAATATGGTTGCTTTGTCCGATAACCCAGATCAAATGTATGGAAAAATAATGAGCTGGTCTGACGGGCTTATAATATCTAGTTTTGAGCTTTGCACCTATGTTTCAATGTCTGAAATAGAAGAGTTAAAAGAGTCTTTATCTTTTGGAAAAATAAACCCCAGAGACTTAAAAATGAGATTAGCCAAAGAGATCACATCTATTCTTTATGACCCCGAAAAAGCTGGAAAGGCTGAGCAAAATTTTATTAAAACATTTCAAAAAAAAGAAATTCCAGAAGATATAGAAAAAATAAATGTTTTAAAAAACCGCTTACTTGTAGATGTTTTGTTAGAAAAAAGAATGGTCAAATCAAAAAGTGACTTTAGACGATTGTTTTTATCTGGATCAATAATTAAATTAGACTCCAAAAACAAAATAAATTCCTTAGATGAAACAGTTGACAATGCGGTTTATAAAATTGGTAAAAAAAGATTTATTAAAATCGAAATTGAAAGTAAATAACTACTAAAATTAAAAACCAGACTAAGTCTGGTTTTTAATTTTAGTAGTTATCGTCTTCGTTGACAAAGCCATTATCCCAATCCTCCTCTTCGTCTTCGTTGTATGATTCATCATCCTCCTCGTCTCCCGTATCTCCTTCATCGTCAAAAATCTCATCTATTAAACTGTCGTCTATTCCACCCTCACCAAGATCAAGATCATCGTCTTTTTTGAGGACATCTCTTTCTTCTAAATCGTCCTCGTTGTCGGGATCTACTTTTTTTGATTTACCTTTGAAATCGTCGTACATATGACTCAAAAATTAATTTATAATTGAATAATGAATTATTTGTATCAAAATATAATTTGCTTTGCAATAGCTTGAGCTTGTGGATAAACAAGAGGTTGTCTTTCCCTAAAAAACACATAAAAAATAATGATTTTACTTAATTTTTTGACAAGCTAAAAAAGTTAAACCTATCGCAATTGCATCTAATTCATCATCTGATGTTGTCTTCTTTTCTATTTTTATAAGCTTGGCAACCATACCCATAACCATTTTTTTATCTGCCTTCCCATAACCAGTGACGGCTAATTTAATTTCAGGGGGTGTGTATTCAAAAATCTCCAGATTACTCAAACTAGCTGAATAAACAATAACCCCACGAGCTTCTGCTACACCCATGGCGGTTTTTTGATTAACAGACAGGTAAAGTTTTTCGATTGCTAAGACCTTTGGTTCATATTTTTCTATAATTCTTGTAACCTCGAGTCCAATTTTTTTTAAGCGAATAGCGAAAGATGTGTCAGTTGTTGTTTTAAAACATTCTGAAAACAATAACTCTTCTTTCCTTTGGTTATTTTTTTCAATAATTGCAATTCCGACTCTCTCATAACCAGGGTCAATAGCTAAAACTCTATTTTTTTTCATAACCTAAATGATCGTAGCCTTTTTCTGTCACAATTCTACCTCTTGTTGTTCTGTCTAGTAATCCCAACCTAATTAAATATGGTTCAATAACTTCTTCGATGGTTGCTTCTTCTTCTCCACTTGCAGCAGAAATTGTTTTTAAACCAACAGGTCCGCCTTTAAATTTTGAAATGATGATATCTAATATCCGACGATCAGAAGAATTTAAACCAAGTTCGTCTATTTCAAGTAGGGCTAATGCTTTTTTGACAATATCTTTAGACAAAGACGACTTATTAACCTGGGCATAATCTCGACATCTTTTTAATAAATAGTTAGCAGTTCTTGGGGTAAAACGGGCTCTTTTTGCTATCTCTTCTAGTGCTCCGTCTTCTAGTTGGACACCAAGAATTTTAGCGGATCTTTCCAATATTTTTTCTATCTCTTTGTCGTTATAAAATTCTAATCTAAAAACCCCTCCAGAAAAGCGAGATCGTAGGGGGGAGGATAATAAAGCAACTCTAGTTGTGGCTGCAATTAAAGTGAAAGCTGGTAGCTCCAGTTGGATTGTTCTGGCTGATGGCCCTTTTCCTATTATTATATCCAAAACCCCAGACTCCATAGCTGGATATAAAATTTCTTCAACAACCTTGTTTAGTCGATGAATTTCATCAATAAAAACAATATCTCCAGAAGATAGATTGGTTAATATAGAAGCAAGATCTCCAACTTTTTCTATAGCAGGTCCTGACGTTATTTTTATTTGTCTATTTGTCTCTTTAGCAATTAAATGAGCCAGAGTTGTTTTACCTAAACCAGGTGGCCCATAAAACAACAAGTGTTCAGCCGGGTGAGACCTCTCTTCAGCGGCCTTAAGGAGTATTTTTAGGTTCTCTTTTATGTTTTCTTGGCCAATGTAATCATTCCAAATTTCTGGTCTTAAAGTTTGGTCCAAATATGAATCTTCTTTTTTTATTTTATCTCCACTTGACATAATTTTTAATATATGCTATATTCTTATTGTATTCGTATCTTACAGTATAACACTTTTAGAAAGAGGATATAAATCTCTAAGCAATCGGCCTCGTGCTCTATATTTGTGCACAGGACGCTCTGGTTTTTTACTGGAACTATCCTGTAATCCTTTATTACTTTGTTTAATTATTTTTACAAAGGATTGTTTAGAGATTTATGTTTTCTTTAAAAAAATCCGGCTGAAGCCGGATTTTTTTATTCCTCCAACAAATCGACAACACTTCTAACTTCATCTAGAGAAGTAACTCCCTTTAATACTTTAATCACTCCGTCCTCTTGCATATTTAGAGTTCCTTGTTTTACTGATACCTTTTTAATATCTCTCTCGCTTGGTTTTTCTGTAATAATTTTTTCAATTTCTTCATCTGTTTGGATTGCTTCAAATATACCTTTTCGTCCATTATATCCAGTGTGGTTACACTTATCACAACCCACTGGTTCATATATTTTATATTCCTTACTATTTAAATCTATCCCAACCTTACTTAAATCTTTTCCGTTTTCTTTTGCCTTGTTTAATATTAGGTCAATTATTTCTTTATCTCTCCCTGTTGCTATTGTTTCTTTTTTGCAATTGTTACACAAAACCCTAACCAACCTTTGGGCTACAGACAAAGACAAAGCGGAAACTAATGTTTGAGGATTGACATCCAGGTCTATAAGTCTAGGAATGACCCCTGCAGCGTTGTTGGTGTGTAGGGTAGAGAAAACAAGGTGTCCAGTCAAAGCTGATTGAACTGCGGTTTTGGCTGTTTCGGCGTCTCTAATTTCTCCCACCATAATTACATCGGGGTCTTGTCTCAGCGCTGATCTAAGCCCAGAAAGAAAAGTGTAACCTTTTTCTTCTTCAACTTGAGTTTGGGATATACCTGGTAGGTGATATTCAATTGGGTCTTCAATCGTTATTATTTTTATTTCTTTTGAATAGATTCTCTGTAAGAATGAATATAATGTTGTTGTTTTTCCAGACCCAGTTGGTCCTGTTAGAAGAATTAAACCGTTAGGTTTTTTTATTTCATCCATAAAAACCTGATAAAGAGCGGGTTCTATGCCCGCGTCCTCGAGTTTGTGCCTAATTGACTTGGGGTTTAAAATACGCAAAACAACAGACTCCCCATAAGCTCCAGGCATAATGGAGACACGAAGGTTTATTTCATCTTGATCCAACATGAAACTAAATCTTCCGTCTTGGGCTACAGCGGTTGTAGTTATTTTTAAACCAGAAATTAATTTAATTCTTGAATTAATAAACTTATGAACGCCAGGAGATATTTCCATTAATTCTTGAAGAACACCATCTAGTCGAAGTCTGACTCTAATTGTGCTTTCTTCTGGTTCAAAGTGAATATCAGAGGCATTGATTGATATTGCTCCAGCTAAAATAACTTCTAAAATTTTAGATGTTATGTGAGATCCACTTTGTTCAGTTTTAATCACAGCATTTTTAATATCCTCCATGTTCTTTATTTCCGCCATGATTTTTTTCAATGATTCTCCAGAAATACTAATAACACCAGCTTCTGATTGTATCGCTTTTGATATTTCAACATATCTCTCCCAAACTTTTTCTAAACTAGCAATTGAGGTCATATAAAAAGTTGGGGTTAATCCTTTTCCTTTAAAATAATCCTCCAAGAAGGTTATTTTTTCTGGTTGAGGCGATCTAATCGCCACGTGAATATTTTTACCAGTTAGTTTAAATGGTCCAATCTCCCACTCTTTTGCATCTTCTTCGGAAACAGAGCGAAGTGCCTCGTTTTCGATAGGTAAATCTGATAGGTTAACAGAACCTATGTTGTATTTAGCTTGAGCTAAAAATTTAACCAACTGCTCTTCCTCAATCTTTTTTAGATCTTCAAGTTTTCTTTTGTGTTTATCATCATCAAACCGTATCGCCATACAACTATTATATATTATAAAAGGTTAAAACGCACCCCTTCACCCATATTTTTATTCTTTACCGATCCTGCACGATCGTGCGATTTCGGTAAGATTTATTTTTGCTAAATTTGTGCTGTTTTGTGATTTGTCTGCATAATTATCCCTCATTATTTACCACATGTTGGAGGAAGGTGGTAGCATTGACATTTTTCTGTAAATATGCTATTCTTTGGGGGAAATAGTATTCTCTTGTTATTGCATTTGAATCCAAATATTGGATTGTTTTTGGGCTCAAATACAATAACGAGAGAAAAAAATATATAGATGAAAAAAATTTCATTTTTGGTAGTTGTGATCCTAGGATGGTCTCAATTACTCGGGCAGGCAAAATACTACCCGTCGATTCTTCCACGTCGGGAGAAAGACTACACGATAGAGGAGATAAAGGTTTTTTCCCGCTCTGGTACTCAGTTGTCCAAATCTTGGAATGATTCCTTGGTTTTTATGACTAGGGAAAATTTGGTTGAGGCGATAAGAATGTCTCAAGATGGGGACATAATAATTTTGCTAAATAACGCTTTGTTGGAAGTGGAAAAAAGGGGTTCAGAATACATTTTGGACAATGTTCATTATGGGTATGTAGACCTTTCCAACTTCCAAAATTCTTATCAAGATGGTGGTTTTGTTCACTTTTATTCAGATAAGAATTTTAAAGGGATGGCACTCTCTTTTAAGGTTGGGGATTTTTTTAAATCCCCTTTGATGAAAGCTGGTTGTGCCAACATTATAAAGGTAGGGTTTACTCTTGAAGAGCTTCCCCCACCAGAAAATGTTGTGCAAGAATCACCCAAAAAGATTCCAACAACCTCTAGCCTCGAGCTAGCGGAAATGTTGGTTAGGGAGGACCCGGGTCGTTATGATCGGAGTCCGTATGTCACAACCTCGCACGTAGCAGGCCAACCCCAAGTATCCAAAACCTGGATACAAAGGCATTGGTATGTAATCCCAATTGGGGTTGCAACTGTTGCTGGGGTGGTGTACCTCATCGTCCGTCTCTGTACCGAACGAGGTGGACGGATTGAGGAGTATGAAATTAGAACCCAACCAGGGGGCATCGGCAGTATCCCAGTATTCGCCTTCTAGGAATGTATACTAAGCAATAGTGGTTTATACCACTAAATCACTATTGCTTACTTTTTTAAGTTTTTAACCTTGGTGGTTGAAAATTTAAAATTGTAAGAATTTAATTTATTAAAATTATTAAAAACAATATGAAAAAATATACTAAAAACATAATAGGATTTATTTTCGGTTTTGCTCTTTTGAGTTCTTTCGGTATAGCAAACGCTACTTGGAATACATACCCAACAGATTGCCCAAATCCACTTTCTATTGGTAATTACACTACCGGAGAGGGTATTCAAGATGGGGCAAATGGTTGCTGGACAAAAAAAACAGTTTCAGCTAGTGCCGGAGATACTATTAATCTAGCTGTTTTTTACGACAACACCAATGATGTTGATGCAAGATATACAATGATTAATTTAAATAAGACTCCTAGTGGGGAAAGCAAATCCTTCTCTTTTTCTGGAACTCTAAATTCTTCCCCAGCTAGTTTGTCTTTGAGTAAGGTTACTGTTAATATATCTAGCAATCAAACTTTAACTTACAGCCAAGCTAAATGGTATAAAAATGGATCTTCTTCTGGCACATCGGTTTCTGGAGAAAACGCTTTTGGCTCAGGATTGTCCTTAGGAACTATCCCAAAGGGAGATTGGGGAACAGTTTTAATTTCTTTTAAGGTAAGCAACAACACAGAACCAGAAGAAGTTTGCTCCATCTCATCTTTCACCGCTTCCGATTATTCAATAGATAAAGGTGACTCA
>CAZCND010000003.1:13460-29221 GCA_964500195.1 uncultured Candidatus Saccharibacteria bacterium
CTTATGGATCTGATGGATCTTCTAAAACAAAAAGTTTAACAATCAGTGTTGAAGATGTTGTTGTACCAGAATATTGCTCCATCTCATCTTTCACCGCTTCCGATTATTCAATAGATAAAGGTGACTCATCAACACTAAGTTGGTCAACACAAAATTGTACATCCGCCAAGATCTCAAACGTTGGTAGTGTGGGAACTAATGGAAGCAAAACTGTCTATCCAACTTCAGATACCACATATACCTTAACCGCTTATGGATCTGATGGATCTTCTAAAACAAAAAGTTTAACAATCAGTGTTGAAGAGGAAATTGTAATTCCTGTAGATGATTCTTGTGTTATAAATAGTTTTAAATCAAGTGAAAGTACTATAAACGAAGGAGGTTCAACAACTGTTAGTTGGAGTACCACTAACTGTTCTTTGGTAAATATCCCAGGAATTGGTTATGGTCTTTCAAGTAGTGGTTCTAAGGTTGTTAGTCCAACTGTTACTAAAAAATATACAATAAGTGCTTACTCCATTTCTTCTTTGTTTTCTGTTAAGACAAAAAGTTTGGAAATTACTGTTGTAAAAAAGACAGACCCTGAAGAAACAGGTTCTTGCTCTATATCAAGTTTTAGTGCTAGCCGTTATAGTTTAAATTCATGGGAATCAACTAATTTAAGCTGGAATACTAACAATTGTACAAGTGTTAATCTTTCTGGTGTTGGAATTGTTTCATCTTCCGGAAGTAAATCAGTCTATCCTTCTGTTAGCACCACCTATGTTTTAACTGGTTTTAATCAAAATGGTAGCCAAGTAAAAAGTGATCTTAGGATTACTGTAGATGATGACGACGATGATGATTGTCGTGTTGAAATTTCTGCTGATGATACGAGGATAGAAGAAGGTGATTCTACAAGATTAGAATGGGATGCTAGAGGTTGTCGAGATGTTAAAATTAGTGATGTTGGTTATGTTTCTGACTCTGGTAGCAAAAAAGTTTATCCAGACGAAGACACCACCTATCGCTTAACTGCTTATGATAGTAAGGGAAATTATTTTACTGACTCAGTAAAAATATATGTTGATGAAGAAGACGATGACGACGATGATGACGATGATGATGATTGTCAAATAGATAGTTTTACTCTTTCGGATTCTTCAGTTAATTATGGAGATAGGGTTACATTAAAATGGAGAACAAGCGATTGTGATGATGTCTATATTTCAGGATTTGGCTATGTTGATGAAGATGGAAGTGAACAAATCAATGCTTATTTCTCAAATACATACACAATGAGAGCTAGTGGACCGGGGAGAACAAGAACTAAAAGTGTTAAACTTAATGTTGGGTCTTCATATAATGTAACCCCAGTCGTTAATTATAACGCCGAGGTGGTCACAACAGTAGCTACAAATATCACTGAAAATTCAGCCTATTTAAATGGACTAATATCAAGCTCTAGTTTTACCGCCAATAATGTTTACTTCGAATATGGAGAAACAGTTAATTTAGGATTAAGAACTCCAGCTAAAGTTGCAACATACGATACTAATTTTAATCACTATTTGAGTGGTTTGAAATCAAACACAATTTATTATTTCCGAGCAGTTGCTGAAAATTCAAGTGGAAATATATACAGAGGAGCCATTCAAGTGTTTAGGACTTCTGGTAAAATATACACATCAGGGTCAAGCACTAGTGTTACAAACAAAACAACTGTTGTTACTCAAGGTAAAACTGTTTATGGTTCAGCTTCACCACTTGTCTTAGAAATTGGTAATAAATATCAAATATTTAATACGGGAGATGAAATAGAATACTTTGTTCACTACAAAAATATAAGTAATTCGGTTTTGTCTTATCCGATGATTCAAGTTTACATTCCAGAAGGGATAGAAGTTAAAAATATTTCAAACGGGACATACTCTGAAAGGGATAGGATACTATCAATTCCTTTACCAAACTTAAAACCAGATGATGAAGGAGTTGTTTATATCCAAGCCGAAGTTGATTCTATCGACAATCAACTATCTCAAATAGTTACTACCGCCGTCTTGGTTTACACCAATCCAAACGGAGCTCAAGAAAATGCCATGGCTTATGTTTTGAATACCCCTGGTGATAATGGAAACATGCTGGGGGCCTCAGCCTTTTTAGGAGGTTTTGGAGATATTGGATTGGTCGGTTGGTTACTAATAATACTATTAATTCTTCTTATTATCTTGGTTGTTCGATTGATTTATCATAAAAAAGACAAAGAACAAGTAATAGTTACAGAAACTAAGAAATAATAATAGTGTAAAGACAAAAAGCCCCAACGGGGGCTTTTTGTCTTTATCCCGAATGTGATAAGATAAAGAGATGAAAATGAAATTTGAACAAAAAGACATACCAAACCTGGCGGAAAAGATAATAAATAATATTTCAAAAAGAAAGAATAAAGGATCCATCGTTTTAGCTCTAACAGGAGATTTAGGCACCGGAAAAACAACTTTAACCAAAGAGATTGCTAAACAATTAGGAATAAAAAAGAGTGTTATTTCTCCAACTTTTGTTATTATGAAATTTTATTCACTTCCTCCTAAACAAAAAATATTACCAAATATAAAAAAGTTAATTCACGTAGATGCTTATCGGCTAGAGAACGATTCAGACTTATTAAAAATTGGTTGGGCTGAAATTATGGGGGGGCATAATTTAATCATCGTAGAATGGCCTGAATTGGTTAAGGGTGGTATCCCGAAAGATGCTTTCTTTGTTGAACTTAGTCACATAGATGAAAAAACCAGGCTAGCTTCTTTTTAGTGTTTTTGACCAATAAATCTTGTATAATTAAAATATGATTAATAAAAACACAGGAAAAGAAAAAGTCGTCCTGCTTGATTCTCATGCCATAATTCATCGAGCATATCATGCCCTCCCAGATTTTTTCAATTCACAAGGTGAACCAACCGGGGCTCTTTATGGGCTAGCAACAATGTTGTTTAAGATAATAACCGAACTCAAACCAGATTACATTATTGCTTGTTTTGATTTACCTAAAAAGACATTTCGTCATGAAGCTTATGATGGATATAAAGCAGGACGAGCTAAGGCTGACGAGGAATTAGTTTTACAACTAAAAAAAGCTCGTGATTTTTTTGAAGCTATGTCTATACCTTTCTATGAACTGGAAGGTTTTGAAGCCGATGATTTGTTGGGAACGATTGTTAAAAAGCTTAAAAATAAAAAAAGCGTTGAAACGATAATAGCTTCGGGAGATATGGATACTCTTCAGTTGGTAGAAGATGATTCTGTTATGGTCTATACTCTTAAAAAGGGAATAAACGACACCATTTTATACAATCAACAAAAAGTTCTAGAAAGATTTAATTTTGAGCCTAAAAGTTTACCAGACTATAAAGGATTGAACGGAGATCCATCAGACAATATTATTGGTATAAAAGGAATTGGACAAAAAACAGCCACGACTTTAATTTCAAAATATGGAACAATAGAAAAAATATACCAAGTACTAAACAAAAACAGTTCGGAATTGAAAACTCTTGGGTTAACAGACAGAATCATTAATCTTATTAAAGATGGGGAAGAAGAAGCCTTGTTTTCAAAAACTTTAGCTACCATTAGAACTGATGCCCCAATAGATTTTTCTTTGCCAAGAAAAAGATGGAAGGATATGGTGGATAGAGATAGTGTTGCCAGTTTTTTCCGATTGATGGAGTTTCGTAGTTTAGAAGGAAGGTTTTTAAAAATTTTAGGAGACAAAGAGTCTCTGACGGAAGAAAAACTAAGCGAAGAGCCAAGAGAAAAAATAGAAAAGGCTAAAATTGCTTATTGGTTATTAAATTCTGAAAGAACTAATCCAGATATAGATGAAGTTAAATTTTATAAGGGTAGTAAAAATTTGGATATGGCTATTTCTTTAATGGAGGAAGATATAAAAAAAGAAAAAATGACCTATGTCTATGAACACATTGAATTACCCATTATTCCGATTATTAAAGAGATGGAAGATAATGGTATTTTGGTGGATACAGAATATTTAAAAAAAATATCAGAAGAATATCACCAAGAATTATCAGGTATAGAGAAAAGTGTTTATAAAATAGCAGGGCAAGAATTTAACATAAACTCACCAAAACAGGTTGGAGAAATTTTATTTAATAAATTAAGCCTTCCAATTAAGGGTGTTAAAAAAAGTGCAGGAGGGGCGATCTCAACAAGAGAAAGCGAATTAGAAAAATTAAAAAGTGAACACCCTATTGTGGAAGAAATTTTAAAACATCGAGAGCTTCAAAAATTACTTTCAACTTATGTAGATACTTTGCCATCATTTGTTTCTGGAGATGGGAGGTTAAGAGCTAGTTTTATTCAAACAGGGACTACGACCGGGCGTTTTGCTTCCAATAATCCAAACTTACAAAATATCCCAATTAGAACAGAAAAAGGAAGTAGTATTAGAAACGCCTTTGTTTCTCAAAAAGGATATGTTTTAGTCTCTTTTGATTATTCCCAAATAGAACTACGAGTTGCTGCTTTATTGTCACAAGACCCCTATTTTATAACATCTTTTAAGCAAGGAAAAGATATTCATACCGCAGTGGCTATGAAAGTTTTTAGTGTTAATGAAGAAAATGTTACTGCAGAAATGAGAAGGCGAGCTAAAATTATTAATTTTGGAATATTGTATGGAATGGGGGTTAGCGCCTTAAAAGAAAATCTTGGAACCGACAGAAAGGATGCTCAAATTTTTTATGATAATTATTTTAAACAATTTCCAACAATCAGAAATTATCTAGATAGTATTAAGGATTTTGCTAAACAAAATGGCTACACAGAGACTCTTTTTGGTCGCAAGAGATATTTTCCTGCTATCAAATCACCGATTCCTTTTGTTAGGGCTATGGCAGAGAGGATGGCCACCAATGCACCGATTCAAGGGACAGCCACCGCAGATATAATTAAAATAGGTATGAAAAAAGCTGATCAAGTTTTGCAAAAAAATAAATTAAAAGATCAAGCCAGACTATTGCTTCAGGTCCACGATGAATTAATATATGAAGTAAAAGAAGAAAAGTTGGAAGAGGTAATAAATATCATACAAGAATCCATGGAAAACCTTATCCCAGAAGAATTTTTAGTTGGTAAAGAGATTGTTCCTTTAAGGGTTTCCGTTGGTTATGGAAAATCATGGGGTCTTTTGAAGTAATAAATATTGGTAAAAATTTTTAATGATGATACCATTATAATATGGAAGAAAAAGTCCCAAAAGAAGAAATGCCGGATGTAAAAAGAGGGGCCATTCACTCTCTTTTAACTTATGCCTATTTTGTTTTTCTACTAGCCGTGATTCTCGGCTTGGTTTTTGATTTGTTTATTCAAGTTAACTTGGGGTGGGGAATTATTCATAGTGTAATTGGTGTCTTGTCTATTGTTGCTGGGTCTTTGCTTATTTATTGGGCGCAATATTCTTCTTCTCTTTTGTCTAAGTATAAAGATGAAGAAGAAGTAACAACTCAATTTTTTAAACACGGGCCATATCGATTTTTAAGAAACCCGTCATACTTAGGAGTTTTTATTTTGTCTCTCGGTTTAGCTTTAGTATTAAAATCTTTTTTCTCTGTAATGTTTAGTCTTTTGTCTTATTTAGTTATCAGAATAATTTTTGTGAAAAAGGAGGAAAAAATACTTAGTCAGAAATACGGCCAAGTTTATAAAAAATACAAAGATGAGAATACTGATATTTTATGATTTATTTAATTGAAGGAAATGATACAAAAAAGATAAATTCTTTCCTTAGGGGTATTTATCAAGAAGAGAGACCAATGGTTGTATCAAAAGAAGATGCTTCGAAGGAAATGATTTTAAGTCATGCTTCATCTTGCAGTTTGTTTGGTAACAGACACATTTTTTTGATGGAGGGTTTTATAAAAGAGGGGGTTGTTTCTTTCTCAAAAGAAGAACTCATTGTTCTTAATCAAGTAGAAAATATTTTTATCTTTTTAGAAGATAAAATAAAAGCTGTTGATCTCAAGATTTATAAGAATTTTTCGACTTATAATAACTTTAATCAAGATAATGTTAAGGTTTTACCAAAAACAAATGTATTTGAAATAGCAGATTTGTTTTCTAGAAAAAACAAGATAGGAGCTTGGATTAGTTTTTTAAAAGCTGTTCAATCTGGTGTTCAGCCAGAAGAAATAACAGGGATATTGCTTTGGAAGATAAAGATGATGTTTCTTGATAATAATAAATTTTTTACAAAAGAAGAGCTCAGCCAAGACTTTAGCTCTCTTGCCGATCTTTATCACCTAAGTCATTTAGGCAAGGTTGATTTTACTTTGGGTTTAGAACAATTTATTCTCTCATCTTTATCTAAATAAAAAGAAAAGGCTTAGGAGTCAGCCCTCAACTACTTGAGAAATAACTTCTAAGCCTTTTAGCTTTTATAAAGAACGACCGCTTATATTATTAAGCAAAATGTACTAATTATTTTTATAAATATATCCTTTTTTTGTTTTATTCCCCTTTTCCTTTGGGGTGAAAGTTAAAGGAATTTATAAATGTTCAAACTTACTTTTATTATACATCAAGAAAATGCAATCAACAATTTTTCTTGTGGATAACCCAATTAGGTGTTGATTTTATGACTTAAATGTGATATTTTATATGAGTTGTTTAGAAAGTTGTTTTTTGATAAGTGTTTATTCATATTTTATTAATCTGTTCGTAACTAAGTCGTAGTGGTTCCAGATGATAAAATGATTAATGAATTTTGTTTTTTGAAATAATACATCCGCTCGTAGCTCAGTCGGTAGAGCAGCTCCCTTTTAAGGAGATGGTCGAGGGTTCGATTCCCCCCGAGCGGACACGATAAAAACACTCTTTTAAAAGAGTGTTTTTATCGTGTCCGCTCGAGCGAGCAAACTGCTTTGCTCGCGTGGGGGAATCGAAAGGCGGAGGCTTAATTTCGCCAGCAGGCGAAATAGCCGAGCCAGGGTCGTGAAAATTTTCGAGCGACGGCGAGAAAATTATTTCTGACCGATTCCCCAGAGCAAACTGCTTTGCTCGCGTGGGGGAATCGAAAGGCGGAGGCTTAATTTCGCCAGCAGGCGAAATAGCCGAGCCAGGGTCGTGAAAATTTTCGAGCGACGGCGAGAAAATTATTTCTGACCGATTCCCCAGAGCAAACTGCTTTGCTCGTGTGGGGAAATCGAAAGGCTTTTCCGTACGAGCGAAGCGAGATGGAAAAGCACCCGCGACCGTAGGGCGAGATTCCCCCCGAGCGGACCACGTAGTATATAAAGTCTTATATAATAAGCATCAAACAACTAGACAGGAATAGAACCTGTTATGAGAATTTTGGGGTTATTGGTATAATTTAAATATGAAATACATAATTCCATCAAAATTAAAAAAAGGAGATGAAATAAGAGTTATAGCTCCATCAAGAAGTTTATCTTTGGTTACAGAGGATAATATTAAATTAGCCAAAGAAAATTTAGAGCAACAAGGGTATAAAGTGACTTTTTCTAAAAACTGTAGAGAAAGTGATATCTTTATGTCTTCTTCTGTAAAATCTAGAGTGGCAGATATTCATCAAGCATTTAAAGATAAAAAAGTTAAGGCAATTTTAACGGTAATCGGAGGTTTTAATTCAAATGAATTACTTCCATATTTAGATTATAAATTGATTAAAAATAATCCTAAGATATTATGTGGATATTCTGATATTACTGCCTTGGCAAATGCAATTACGGCTAAAACGGGATTGGTCACTTATTCAGGTTTACATTTCTCAACTTGGGCGATGAAAAAAGGTTTTGAATACAATTTAGAGTATTTTAATAAATGTTTAGTTGAAGATAAAAAATACTTAGTTGAATCATCAAAAGTTTGGTCAGATGATCCTTGGTATAGAGATCAAGAAAATAGAAAATTTGAAAAGAATGACGGGTATATAGTTATAAATAAAGGAGAGGCAGAAGGGACTATTTTAGGTGGAAACCTATGTACCCTAAATTTACTACAAGGCACAGAATTTATGCCAAACTTATCAAATGTAATTCTTTTTCTCGAGGATGATGATATGACAGGTAGTTCTTTTGGAGTAGAGTTTAACAGAAATTTACAATCATTAATTCACCAACCAAACTTTAATAATGTAAAAGGAATTGTGATTGGAAGATTTCAAAAGAAAGCAGAAATGACTCTTGAGAAACTAAAATTTATAATTCAAACAAAAAAAGAATTAAAATCTATGCCAATTATAGCTAATGCTGATTTTGGTCACTCAAATCCTTTTATTACATTTCCAATAGGAGGAACAGTTAAAATATCAGCAAAAAAAGATAAGGTAAAAATTGAAATATTAAAACATTAAGATTTAATTACTCTTTTGCAACGCTTTAATAAACATCAATTGATTATATAACCCATTCATATAACTTTTATCAGACAATATATTTATAATAATCTCCTGTTCTGGGGACACGATAAAAACACTCTTTTAAAAGAGTGTTTTTATCGTGTCCGCTCGAGTGAGCAAACTGCTTTGCTCGTGTGGGGAAATCGAAAGGCTTTTCCGTACGAGCGAAGCGAGATGGAAAAGCACCCGCGACCGTAGGGCGAGATTCCCCCCGCGGACCCCTTGTAGCACAAGGGTTTTTTGTGTCGGAAAGTGGTCAAACTAGACAGGATCGAACTTTTGTAGATTTCTTGGTATAATTTGAGGATGGAAAAACCCAACAACATAGATAAAATAATTGAATCACAGCCGTTAGAAAAATTTGATTTAAACTTTGTTGGTATTGGAGCAGAAAATGTATGTTTTGAAACCAGGGGAAGTACAAAAAAACTCGTGAAAGTTAATATTGATATTCTCAAAAGGAAAATAATGGATATTGTTAATAATAAAGATAGAAATTCATCCTTTGAAGAACATCAAACAGAGTTAATGAATGAAAATATTAAACAAGAAAAAACAATTAGAGAGATTTTTGGTGATGCGCATGTGCTTAAAAATGGTTACTTCCACTCAAAAATACCACTGAATAAAGAACTAATTATCCAAATAATGGGTAAAGCATTTGAGCACTTTATTACTGGAAAAATTACTGATAAAAACTATGAGACAGAAATGATAATGCAAACACAAATAATTGCAGAAGAACTTAAAAATCCAAATGTATATCAAACTGAGGACTATTCTACTGACTTAATTACACACGATGATTTTAGAAACAGTAAAAACATAGAAGAAGGACTCCATAAAATAGAAAATATTGTAGATAAAGAATTTATTGATTTAATGAAAGAAAAAATCAAAGAGGACAAATTCAGTAAAACCATTAAAGAAATTACGGAAAATATTATTGCTTATACTAAAAAAACAGGACAAATGATTGATATTTTTGGACCCAACAATATAACTATGTTTATAGATAAAAATGGAAATGCTAACTATCACCTAATTGATGTTTTATTACCCGGATCAATTAATGGTTGGAATTTCAATATTAAAGATGATAAAAACTTAGAATTACTTAGGCATTGTTATACTTACTATTACTCTATTAAGAGATTGGCAGATGAATTAAAAATCGAAGATAATTTGAACCCGCAGGATTTAATTTATTTTAAAGATAATAAAATACCATCTGGAAATTGGTATAATAGAGAACCTTAAATCTCTCTCTGCATTGCCCTAATAAACATCAACTGATTATATAATTCTCTCATATAACTCTTACTAGATAGTCAAAAAAGTTCCACGTAAAAGTATTACGAGGAACTTTATGCTACACTACGAGTAATAATTTTAAGAGATTGATAATTCTTAAATCTCTTTACTCTTATAAGCAACCGAATTATTTTTTCCATGCTTTTATCTTCAAACAATAAAAACCATGCATTGTTTCTATATTCATCTATTCCTACTTTATTGTAAAAACTAGATATTATAGACTGCATATTCTTAAACCTTATTTCAGAGAGAAGAATAATTATTTCATCTATGGTCATATTCTTAAAAAATAAATGCCAAGCATCGTGCCTGTATGCGTCCATTTTTAATAAATTAGATGAAATACTTTGCCCTCCCCTTTGGCACGGTTTTAGATGGTGATAATCAGCAAATCCGGCTCTTTTTAGAAACCTGTGTTGGCTCTTTTTCTCCCTTTTAGGGGAGTCAATGAAAACACAGCAATCTTTCATATTATATAAATTTTAAAAATGAGCTTTTATTACCCTCATTATACACTCTTGTGTAATAATGGCCAAATTTTTATAATGATTTTTCTGGTAATGAATACAAAGGATTATGTGGAATAATTATTTCTTTTATGCCAAGAGAAAAATTATTTTCATATAAATCGATACTTAAAAGGGAAGTTGATTTATTAGACTTAGAATGATTAAAGAGAAAAAGTTTCTAAATAAAACACATACCACATAAAAACAAAATTGGCCCCCTAGTGACAGGGTGGCCAATACTTTTTTTCAACACAAAAGATGTTTAAGATATCTTGCCAATTTCTGGCTATCTCTATATTTTTCTTTTGATTATTGTCTTTTGGGTTAAAAAGAGTCGGGACCCAGATTCTTTTACCAATCTGTTCCAATTCTTTTTTTGAGTCATCTATCACTCCAAGAGGAATTCCATTTTTTACGCTTTCGATGAAGCGCCACTTGGGAAAGCTGGTAAATTCTCCTTTACTTTCGTCGTAATTCCAAACACAATGTATTCCAGAAAAACAATTATAGATAGACCCTTTTTTTAAAAGAATTTCAAGGTTCTTTTTTTCCGATTTTTGTCTTGAAGTGACAATGTATAAACAATAATGATGTGAGAGCTCAATTATTGTTTTAATGGCATCTTCAAAAAAATGGAAACTTTTGAGATCAAAAGTATGGAAAAATTCTCTTCCAAGGTCAAGATAGACATCTTCGCGCGTCACAGGATACTGGTCTTTTCTGAATGAATTAATAACCTCATCAAATTGGTCATTATCTATCCAGTCATTTTCTGTGGTCTCTATCCCGTACTTTTGATTCATGTACGTAGACACTAACGGCCTCGTTTTCACTATTGTGTCATCGAAGCCTATAAACAAATTTTTCTTCATTATTAAATTTTTTGGTTTCCATTAATTTATCATAAAAAGTTGGTTTTGTCTATTAAAATAAACGATTTTATGTATTATAATGTTTTAATAAAATGATTAAGAAAAATGAAAAAATTAAAAAAGATTTTGTCTTGGTTTTACCAGACATTCGCTCAGCCGTTAATGTTGGATCTATTTTTAGGACGGCTGATGCTGTTGGAATTTCAAAGATATACCTAACTGGGTATACTCCAAGACCTAATGATAAATTTGGACGAGTCCAAAAAGATATAGCCAAAAGTGCCCTTGGTGCAGAGACTTGGATTCCTTGGGATTATAAAAAAAGCTTAAGTCTTTTAATTAAACAATTAAAAAAGGATGGTTATACAATAATAGCTATCGAGCAAGATAAAAAATCAATAGATTATAGAAAAATAAAAATCAAAAACAAAACTGCTTTTATCTTAGGGCCCGAGGTAGAAGGATTAAACAAAAAAATATTAGATAAATGTGATCAAATCGCTGAGATCCCAATGAGAGGACGCAAAGAATCTCTAAATGTATCAGTTGCTTGTGGTATCTGTTTGGCTAGAATTATCTGGGGATAGAATTAAATTTTCTGTACCAAAGACTTTTCCTCCATGTACTGGATCTGTGTAGGGGACAACAAAGGGTTTATTTTCTTCTTCTTCTTTATACATACCACTAACTAGCCATATAATAAATATAGCCACAACAGCTAAAATAATTTCTATTAGAAATTTTTTATCAATATCCTCATCTTTGTTATCTTTTTTGTCAGCCATATTATTTAAATAATTTTTGATGTTCTAGACAGAAATGAGTGCTTCGGCCCGCAATTACTTCTCTTTTAATAATACCACAACATTTGTTTTTCGAACATTTTTGCCCACTCTTTTTGTAGACATTGTGGTAGTTTTGAAAATTACCCTTTTCCCCTTTAATGTTTCTATAATCAGACATAGAGTCTCCTCCTAAACTAATGCTTTTTAGTAAAATTTTTCGCATTGATTTATATAGCAATTTAAGGTTATCGTCCGGAATTTTAGAGCAAAGAGATTTTGGGTTTATCCCGGATGTCCACAACATTTCATCTGAATAAATGTTTCCTATTCCAGCAATAATACTTTGATCCATTAATACTGTTTTAATTTTTCCTCTCGGTTTTAAAAGGAGTCTTTTCTTAAAAGAAGAAAAAGCAAAAGAATCTTCAAGGGGTTCAGGACCAATATTTTTAAATTGTTCCACTTCTTCTGTTTTAAAAATTGTTATCTTGCCGAATTTTCTGGCATCACAAAAAACTAAATATTTTTTTTGGCCACTTTCTTTTTTAAAAGAAAAAACAACATGGATAAATCTATTAAACGGGTCAGTAAGAGCTCCTTCTTTTTTGGGATACCACTTTCCTGATTTTTTATCTTGTTTGTATTCTCCAAACAACAAATGTCCAGTCATCTTTAAATGAATTAGAATAGTGTGGCCATGGGAGATATCTATTAAAATGTTTTTAGCTCTCCTTCTTACCCTAATAACTCTTTGACCAACAACTTTTTTCTTAAAATCAATAAAGAATTTTTCATCTTTGATTGTTTCTCTGAATTGTCTTATCTTTTGGTCTTTTTTTGCTAAATCTGTCCAAACATCTGTAATAATCATTTTGGGTAAAACTTTTTCGAGCCCAGTAACGGTAGTTGTTACCTCTGGTAATTCAGGCATAAGTTATTTTCTACTAATTATTTTTAAAGCTTCTTTTAGGCGGTTGTTCATTTCGGTCATTTCGGCCGGTATTCTTTTGATCGCTTCCCTTGCGTCTTCTTGTGAATATCCTAAGGTTCTTAGAGCCTCCAGAATGTCCCTCTCTTCTCTCATTGATTCAGATGTAAAATTATCATCCTCATATTCTTTTAGTCTGTCTTTTAATTCAACCACTATTTTTTCAGCTGTTTTTCTCCCAATTCCAGAAACTTTATTTAAATAATTTGTATCTCCTCCAGCGATTGCTTTTCTTAGGGAGTGAACTGGTCCGAGATCTAAAATAGATAAGGCTGATTTTGGTCCAATACCAGAAACACCCAAAAGGAGTTCAAAGAAAGAAAGATCTTCCATTTCTAAAAATCCATATAGGTCAATTGAGTTTTCTCTAACAGCTGTATAAACCCAAAGTCTGATTGACTCATCTATCTTTGATAAAGATAGAGTCTCGTCTGTTACAAAAAGTTTGTATCCAACTCCAGAAACATCGACTATTAAAAAGCGATTTCCAATATACGATATTAACCCTTCAATTTTTGCTATCATAGTATCATTATACTAGATATTGGGCTTTTTGTAGATGGCGTTTACTTTTCTTTGTTTTTCTGTTAGTATTCTTATATTCATGATTGCTAGTCTCAGAGTGACTTGAATAATTAATATATAATTAAAATAATAAATATATAGAAATATGCCAATCACAAAATCAGCTAAAAAGGCTTTGCGAGGATCTCTTGTTAAAAAAGCAATGAATGATCGCAATAAAAAAAATGTCAAAGAATCTCTTAAGAAGATAGAAAAATTAGTTAAAGAAAAGAAAAAAGAAGAAGCTAAAAAAGTTTTACCTGAGTTTTATAGTTCAATAGATAAGGCAGCAAAGAGGGGAGTGATAAAGAAAAATACAGCCTCCCGGAAGAAATCGAGAATAACAAAAATGATAAACAAATAATAAAAGCCCAACTAAAGTTGGGCTTTTATTATTTAATTCAAATTAAATTATTCCTCAGGGGTAACAACAGGTTCTTCTGTCATTTCTCCTCCTGTAACCTCTTCCGTGTTTTCTCCTGTTTGTTCTTCTAGTGGAGCATTTTTCTTACCACTAATAACAACAACTAGATAAATAATCAACAAAGCGACTATTATCCAAACGAGAACCTTTACGAATTTAGGTTTTGCTTCAGGGCTTTTTTGCTCTGGCATACTAACCTCTTCTTTTTTTTCTTCTGCGACCTCGTTATTTTTTTGATCGTCCATATTATAGAAATTGTTTTTTAATAAAAATCGACTACATTCTAATTATACCATACTAAAAAATAATAAAAAATCTCATCTTAGGGAATAGGGATTATATAGGAGGATTTAGTTAAAATGGGGATAATACCCCAAGACATCGGCTTAATTGGCCGATTTTCTTGTTTTTTAATTATATTTTTCTTATTAGAAAATATGACTCTGCTTTTAATTCTCATTGAGCCTGAATTCTCAGAGCCGAAGGCTTGCACTCAAGAGAAGTAGTTCTCTAGCTTGTGACTACCCAACAAAACCACCACTTAAAAGTAGCTTATTTGTTGGGTGATGTATCTAGGAATATAACCCCTTAGTGCTAGCACGAAAGGGATAAAAGTAATAAAGATAACGAATATCTGATATAATAAAATCTATGAAAAAGATCAGGGTAGGAATATTATTTGGTGGTAAGTCTGCAGAGCATGAAGTCTCTCTATTATCAGCTAAAAATGTAGTCGAGGCTTTAGATAAGAACAAATACGAGCCATTTTTAATTGGTGTAACAAAAGAAGGTAAATGGCAATTAGAAGATGAAAATAGCCTATCTTTAAAAGCATCATCAGTTAAAATTATTTCATTAAAATCTAATAATAAAGTATTGGCTGTTATCCCTGACAGTAAAAATAAACAATTAACTTCAATTGGTGGTAATAACATAAGAAAACATTTAGATGTAGTTTTCCCTATACTACATGGTCCCTTTGGAGAAGACGGAACAGTTCAAGGCCTTTTGAAGATTGCTGGAATTCCATTTGTTGGCCCATCTATTCTATCTAGTGCAGTAGGAATGGATAAAGAAGTAGCAAAAAGATTATGGCGTGATGCAGGAATATCAATAGCTAAATTTATAGTCTTTTATAATCATGAATCTAATAAAATTAATTTCTTAAAAGTTAAAAAAGAATTGGGCTTACCTTTTTTTATCAAACCAGCTAATCTAGGTTCATCTGTGGGTGTTAGTAAAGTAAAAAATAACAAAGAATTTGAAATAGCAATTAAAAAAGCTTTTCAATATGATACTAAAATACTTATAGAAGAGAATATTGCCGGTAGAGAGATAGAGTGTGCGGTTTTGGGTAATGAAGAACCTATAGCTTCTATTCCAGGTGAGGTTATACCTCAAAAAGATTTTTATTCCTACGAAGCAAAATATATAGATGAAAATGGAGCTATTTTAGAAATCCCTGCTGATTTACCTAAAGCTAAGCAAAATGAAATAAGAGAATTAGCTGTAAAAGTTTTCAAGACCTTATGCTGTGAAGGAATGGCTAGAGTTGATTTCTTTCTTACATCTGATGGTAAGTTAATAATTAATGAGATAAATACAATTCCCGGGTTTACTAATATAAGTATGTATCCAAGATTATGGGAAGCCAGTGGTATTCCATATACAAAATTAATTGATATTCTTATTAAATTAGCATTTAAAAGATTTAATAAAGAACGGAAACTAAAGACATCTTACTAATTTAAATAGGTTCGATTCCTAGAGGGATGCTTGATTTTGGCAAAGAAAAAAACCTTAAAATTAAGACTTCTCGTGCTAGCACGACTTGGTGATCCCGGCAGGACCGCGAGTACGCTTATCGAATCTTACAGATTCTGTACACC
>CAZCND010000003.1:29321-40266 GCA_964500195.1 uncultured Candidatus Saccharibacteria bacterium
CACATTATAAAAAACCGAAACAAATTCGGCTTTTTATAATGTGATCCCGGCAGGACCGCGAGTACGCTTATCGAATCTTACAGATTCTGTACACCTTTCGTAATTTTTTGAATTAAAAATTCAAAAAATTAAACTCAAGGTTTTCGATTCCTGCACAGAAGTAAAGCAGTTTACTTCTTCGGGCCACATTATAAAAAACCGAAACAAATTCGGCTTTTTATAATGTGATCCCGGCAGGAATCGAACCTGCATCATAACTTCCGCAAAGTTACGTCCTATCCATTGAACGACGGGACCAAGTTTATTTTATTTTTTAAATACCTTCTACCGGCTGCACTTTTCCAAAACCTTTATAACAAAAATTACTCCCAGTGCTTTTTATAACATAAACATAAAACATAAGTTACATCCTATCCCCGCCCGAACGACTGAACACACTATCTCTGTCGTTCAGTCGGGCGGGCATTGAACGACGGGACCAATAGTTTTGGCTTTAATTTACACTATTTAATTAAGACTCGCAAGTTAAAAACCAATTTTATCCATAAAGACATCGCTACCTGTTTCGTCTATGTTAGAGAGATTAACCACTCGGGATAAATTATCTTCTATCTTTTCTAGTAAATCAATTGGGGTAAGGATGGTAACAATGGGTAAAAATTTTTTATTTGTCTCTATCAAGAGTTTGAAATGGGTATCGCTTTCTATTTTTTTTATATTAAAACTTTTTAAAAAACTCCACTGATAAAATGCTCCTTTAATAGTTAGCCCATTAGTTTCAATTTTGTATTTAACAGTCTCTGGTTTTTTAATAGAAAATAAAATCAAACTAAAACCAGCTAGAAAAAGAAATATACCAAAGATGTAATTTCCTTTACAAATAGCTATTATGACAGATAATAGGGTAATTAAGCCAAGACCCCAAAACCAGTCATTACTGTGGTCTCTGTGAATATATTCAGGAGAATTCCATTCTATTGTTTCAAGTGTAATTTCTTTTGGTTTCTTCATACCATTTCATTTTATCATTAATTCAGAATCAAATAAAGCAAAAGGCCCGAAGGCCTTTTGCTTTTACTATCTTCTCTTGCCAAAAAATCTCTTCTTTTTACTTTTTTCTTCTTCTTTTTCCAAACCCTCTTGTTTTTTTTGGTTCTCCAGCTCTAGTTTAACGTTATCCCAGCTCTCTTTAATTTGCATTATTACTCCTGCCAATTCTTCGGGATCCATTTCTTTTACGTTCTCATATTCTGCTTTAACTTGCTCTACGATTTCATTATATACAGGTTCGGTTAATTCTTTTACCTCTTTAGCTTTTTCAATAACTGACTTTTTAATCTTCTTACCCAACTCTTTAACAGCCTTACGGTTTTTGCTTTTATTGGGCCCTAAAAAAGCGTAAGCCGCTCCAGCTAGGGCTGCTATTCCGACTCCAATTCCAACAACTGCTTTTGCACTAATTTTTTTCTTACCATCTTTTGACATATTTTTAATATTTTAATTAATTAATAATAACGACTAACTAAATAACCTTTTTTGATGTGGATTGATCCTTTTCTTTTTTGATTTTTTCTTTGCCAAAAAGAAAAACAAAAAGTGGGCTCTGCCTAATTTGCTCTCCGAGTTCTCTTAAACTACCATCAGCGTCTTCGGCACATTTTCTTAATATCTTTGATATTTTGTAGAAGTTTCTAATTAGTTTTATAAAATAAAACAAAGCAATCACAAAAAATAAAGCTACAAAAATAACCGCTATGGTTGTAACTACAAAAAATATATCTGCCTTAATAAATGATTCTAAGGGTGTGTTACACATAGGTATATTTTAGCATTAAATTTATTTTAATGCGACTAGAGAGTTTTATCCTTGTTTTTATTAGATTTCCTGTAGTATAAGACTGGAACCAATATTAGTGTAATGATTGTTGCAAAAGTTAATCCTCCTGCAATAGATACAGCAAGTGGTCTCCACATCGGTGATGAAAACAGGAGGGGAACCATACCTATAATAGTTGTTGCTGAAGTTAAAAGAATTGGACGTAATCTTCTCTTAGAGCCTTCAACAACCACATCCTCTTTACTAAGGGTGCCTTCTTCTAAGTTTCCAAAAACATCTATCAGAATAATAGAATTGTTTACGACAATACCCGCTAAGGCCACAAAGCCAAACATTGAAATGAACGAGATTGGTTCGTTGGCAATTAAAGAAGTTAGGAGTACTCCAATTAGACCAAGTGGTATAACACTGGCAATTAAAAGCATTTTTTTGAATGAGTTAAATTGAAGGACAAGAACCCCAACAATTAAAATTAACCCAAAGCCTAAAGCTCCAAGAAGTTTATTTTGAGCCTTGGAGTTTTCCTCAACATCTCCGCCAAAGGACCACGACACACTAGAAGGAAGCTCTGTCTTTGCCATAATCTTTGAAAATTTAGAAGTTACTTCAGAAAGAGAAACCCCACCTTCTAGGTAACTTGAGACGGTTATGACCCTCTTTTCGTCCTCCCTTTCTATGACAGGATTATTGCCGACAATGTCTTCTTTAATGAACACACCAAGAGGGGAGGTTCCTTTTATTGTTTCTACTGGTAGGGCTCTTATTTGATCCCAAGAAATATGATTTGTTTCTTCAGACTTATTATAATCATTATTTAAAGCAGTTTTCACGAAAATAGAAATATCATCATCACCTTTTCTAATGGTAGTTGCTTCAGCTCCATATATAGAGTTGCGTATTAATCCAGCTAAAGCTATCGGTTCAATTCCAGCCTCTGCTGTTTTTTCTTTGTCTATGTTGATGACAATGTCTATTCGACTTTCTGAAACACTCGAATCAACATCAATGGTTCCTTTTATCTCACTTAGCTTTTCTTTGATTATTTTTGAAGTTTCTATCGTTTTGTTATAATCTGATCCCGTTAATTTAATGTTGATTGGAGCACCTGTGGAGACACCTTCACTCGGCTGGCTAACAAAGAAATCTGCTTTATTGTTAATCTCTTTAAAATAATCACGAGTTTTTTTAAGATTTTTCTCTCCGTATTTTTTATCTTTCAATATTACTGTAATCTCTGCGGAGTCTTTATATATACGAGAAACAAAAGAAGAAACATCTTTTTGTTTTATTAAATATTCCTCCGCTGGTTTAATGGCCTCGCTTGTGTCCCCGATTGTACTTCCTTTAGGCATTTTAACTGTTACATTTAATTGGCTGAAATCATCAGCAGGGAAGAATTCAGATTTTATTACCCCAGTTCCAAATAAAACCAATAATACAAAGAGAGATATAACAGTCGAAGCGATTAATCTTTTGCTTCTCTTTTTGTCACTTATTAATTTTCTGAGAAGGTTGGAGTACCAATTGTTTAGTTTGTTTATGTATCCATCTCTTTTAGTTTCTATTTTTTGCATAAATGGATTTTTTGTTTGAGTTGTTTTAATCCAAAAACTAATCAGGGGTAAAAAGATTAAGGCAAAGATAAGTGATGAGCTCAAGACAAAAATTATAGTTACAGGAATTGCTTTGATAAATTCTCCGACAGTTCCATCCATTAAAGCTAGTGGAATAAAAATAGCTAGCGTTGTTAGTGTCCCCATAAAAACAGGAGAAGCATATTCTTTGAGTGTGTTTTTTATAGCTTTTTCGTTGTCTTCACCACTTGCTTTGTGTGTGGCAATACCTTCAATGATAACAACAGAAGAATCAACCAACATTCCAACAGAAAAAATTAAAGCAAAAAGGCTAATGAAATTTAATGTTCCACCGGTCTGATCAAGCCCAATAAAAGTCATCAAAAAGCTCATTGGTACAGTTAGACCAGCAATGACAGAAGCTTTAAATCCTAGCCCGAGAGTGAGGATTATTATTACTAAAATAATTGTTTCTATGGCTGAAACGGATAATTCTCTAATTGAATCCTTGATATCTTTTCCAAAATCTATTAAGGTTATAAAATCTGTTCCTTCGTATTTTGTCTTTACATCCTCCAGTTTTTTCCTAGTTAATTCTGTGACCGTGTCCACATCTCCATCAACTTGTTTATAAACAGAAAAAGTAATAGCTTGTTCCATGCTATTTCCACCGATGCTTAGCCTGGAAAGGGAAGTATATGGTGCTAGTCCATCTTCTATCTTGGCTACATCTTTAAGGTAAAGATTATTTCCTTGTCCTAATGTTTTTAGTATTATATTTTCTAAATCTTTTGCTTCTGTTAATTTACTGTCTATCCTAAAATTGTATTCTGTATTACCTTGAACAATAGAACCTCCGGGTATAGAAAAATTATCTTGAGATATTTTTCCTATAACAAAAGAAGAGTTTATCCCATACTGGGTTAGTTTATTCTTGTCTAATATTATATTAACCTGTCTTTCGGGGATGCCATCAACTTCAACTTTTGAAACACCACTAACTTCAAGAAACATTTCTTTGACATCATCTACTGTATTGGATAGTTCTGTAAAAGCTCGGTTTGACGAAAGAGAAACTACAAAAACAGGAATGTCGTTGAAACTAAACTCTTGAACAAGTGAATCATTTGCTTCTTTGGGCAAGTCGTTTTTTATTTTATTAACTTCATCTCGAACCTTAGTAACGGCTTCATCAATATTTACATTTGATTCAAAAGTTATAATGATAGTTGAAACATTTTCTGCCGAAGTTGATTTTAGACTTTCAACTTTCTTTAATGATCGAGAAAGTTGTTTTTCAATTTTTTCTGTGACCAATTGTTCTACATCATAAGAAGAGGCTCCTGGGTAAACCGTGGTTACTCCTACTATTGGAATTCTAATTTCAGGTGTTAGTTCTCTTGGAATTCTAATTATTGAGAATATTCCTAAAATAACAAGAGAAATCATTAAAAACCAAGTGAAGTTTTTCTTTTTTAAAAAAAATGACAACATATTATTTTATTTCTGTTACACTCTCCCCGTCTTTAATCCCACGAGAGTCTATAATAAAGTTTTTGATTTCTTTTTCAGGGCTAATAACTTCAATCATCTCTCCCAAAAGAAGCCCCGTTTTTACCGGTAGCAATTTCATTTTATTGTCAGAAAAAGTTGAAAGATAGGTGTCATTTCCAACCATTTGTATGGAAGTGAGTGGAACGACTATGATGTCATTGGAATTAGGGTTTTCTTTTAAAACTTTAAAATTAATTGAAGCACCCTCTTTGGTATCTAGTCTTTCGTTGCTGTTTAAGTCAGCTTTGATTTTTATTTTTCCGCTTTCATCTAGAGCGGGGGATATAAAATAGATAGAGCCAATTTCTTTTCCATCTATATATATTTTTGATCCTTTGCTTAACAAATTAGCTTCTATCGGCGAAGCGAAAAATTCAATCTCTAAATTATTTAGATTTTTAATTGAACCAAGGCTTAATCCTGTGGAGACAAAATCACCAATTTTATAATTAAATGAAATTAGTTTTCCATTAAAGGGTGATGTTATGTTTTTCTTTTCTAAAAAAAGGCTGGTTTGTTTAACCGCAATTTCCATCTGCTCGACAACATTTTTTTGTTGAGCGATATCATCTTCTGAGACCTCAGATTGATTTAATGATAAATCTTTAGCTTTTAAAATATTTTCATAAGAATTTTTAGCTGTTAAATAAGAGGAACTTCTTTTGTTTGGTATATCTATTTGCCATTTTTGTCTTTGAAGATAACCATTTTCGTCTTTTTTAAACTCTAAATATAGACCCTTTTCTCCAAGCGGTGTAGGGTAAAGAGTAGAGACTGGATAAGTTCCTTCTTCCAACCCTGAAATTTTAATAGAATAACCAGAACTAGAAGATGACGGATACATTTCTAAGAGATATTGCCCCTCCTCGTTTCCTTGATATGTACCAGAGACTACTGGTGCTGGTACAGAAATAGATTCTGGCTTATCATCATCGGGATAAGCTCGCAGGTCATTGTTTAAAAAAGATTGATAAGCGCTTTTGACAGCTTTTTCTTGTTGAGAGACTAGGTATGAATAAGTGGAATCGTTTTCGCCAAGGTACTCCTTTTCCAATTTTTTTAGATTAATTTTTTGTGTTTCGAGACTGTTTAGAGCACTCTGGTAAGCTAGATATTCCTGGCTGTTTTCTAATCTCGCAATAACTTGTCCTTTGCTCACATTAGAACCTTCTAAGACCTTTATTTCAGTTACTTTTCCAGATCCTTCCGATATTAAATTAACTGATTCCGTGGCTTTTAATGTGCCGATAAATTCAAGAGATTGATTGTCGGTTTCTCCCCCAAAGAGAGAGAAAACTTTGACTTCTTTTGGTTTTTCCACTGCCACTTCCTCTTTTTTATTAAAGATAAAAAATCTTATAGCCACTAAGATTGCTAATAAAACTAATACGGAAACTGCGATTTTAATTTTTTTATTTTTCATGTTTTATTTTTTGATTATTGATTATTTTAATTAAGATTCTAGCTAAATTATTTTTATCTTCTTCTTCCAAGCTGTTAAACATCTTTTCGAAAATTAAATTTCTTTTTTGTTCAAAGGATGTAAACATTTTAGAAGCTCTTTCGTCCAAAGAAACAATCGTTATTCTCCTGTCTTTTTTATCTATTTTTCTTTTAACTAATTTTTTCTTTACCAAGCCATCTACTATGCTACTGGCGGAAGGGGGAGTGATGTTAAGCCATTTAGCTATTTCTTTCATCGGAACTTCCTTTTTTTTAAAAACTAAATCTAAAACTTCTAGGTGGTTTAAAGGGTGTCCGTACTCTTTAGCTTCAGACAAGAGAAATTCCTCCATAAACCTTTGGAAAGACAGGAGTACTTCTTCAAGTTCATATTCAGTTTTATCCTCATTTTTTAGCATGTTTAGTCTGTCTAATATTTAGGCAACCTAAATATTATCATGTGAGCATAATATTGTCAATTTCTTTTTTTTGTAGAAAAATCTTTTAAAATTAAGTTTTTTGGTGCTATTGCTTTTTTTATAGTTTTGTGTTACTATAAAAACAGTTAAACCAAAGTTCTTTATCCTATGAGTATGAAAAAGATACCACAAAACCGGTTCGCCTTTTATGGGCCAGACCGGTGCGATCTGATATTCTCCCTCTTTGATCACAAGGTAATCGAAATTTCTTGTGACATTCTTGGGGGATATTTCCACGAAAACATAAAAGTCGTTTTCGTGGGATTGAACTGGGTTGCAAACGACCCAGATTCCTGTTTTGGGAAAATTCTCTTTCGTGACCCTTCTTATGAAGGGGAAGAGAGAGATTATTTTTATAACCCCAGATATAGGTCTGGGTATATAAAAGAAAAAGAAGAGGCACCCAAGTAAGGGTGTCTTTTGTTTTTACTCATTAAAATTGTAATAAATAATTAATTTAATTTGAAGTTTCTAACATACTCTCTTTTTTCTGTTACAAGATGAAAGTCATCTACTCTTAGAGTATTCTCAGTTAGTTTAATCCTTACTTCTTTTTGGATTGATTGTAAGTTTTTATTTTTAGTAAAACTTAAGGTTATATGCGGGGAAAATTGAGATAAGACATGTGGGTTGCCATATTTTTTTAGCATAAGTTTTTGTGTTTGATTATATTTTCTATGTGGTTGTAAATAATCTTGGCAAATGCAGTCCGCTTTTAAGGGTGAAATTTTTTCAACTATAGTTTTGTGTAGTTTTAGAAGTGGTTTTGATTTTTCAACTTCAATATAAAATAAACCAAAAGGGAAGTGCCTCACTGCCTTTATTGGTACACCAAAGCTTTTCATTTGAGTAGCTATTTTGTTTAATTCTTCTTGAATTTTATTAAGGTTATCTTTAGGTATATCCAAATCATATAAATTAAGATGTGCAAGTCTATTCTCTGAAAAAGACAAAGTATTTGCGCTCCCATTAGAAAGTATTTTATTGATAGAAGTCCATTCTTTATATAAATTATCTTTCTTCTTTATATCTACCCCTATCCCAATCCAAATACAATGATTAACATCAGTTAGGGCTTTATCAATCTTATCTTTTTCCTCAATTAAAAATTCAGACATATTATGTATGATAGCAGATTTTCAGAGGTTGGGTAAAATACGTATGTTAAGAACCCGGTTACTTAATTTTGGTGGTTAATTTTTTCACTAAAATATTTATTTTCCTATATGAATAAGATTTTTTTATGTTGGTCATTCCGATACTTTATTTTTCCTGAGTACCCCGGGTTCAACATTTGTAAGGGTATTCTAGCATATTTAAAGGTTTCTAAACTATCCCTGTGGGTCTTCTACCTTGACACCACTTTTTTCTTTAAATTCTTCTATTATATGTTTTAATTTTTTCTTCCCTTCATCTGAATATATTGAATCTGTTAAAGAAAAATTATTTTCTTTTGCATAATTAAATATTTCTTCTAATAATTTTTTAGCATATCCATTATTTTGATATTTAGGATCAACTGAAATGAATTTAATCCATAAATTATTTTCTTTATATGGATCTTTTTCTAATTCTGACAAAGCAACTATCAAATTTTGGATTTTTATAGTTGGATAAATTTTTCTTTCTTTTTCTTTTGTATAAATACTTGGAATGTCATTGGTATCAAAATACTTAAAGACACCACCTTTTTCAAAAGGAAGAAATCTTTTATCTGGCAAATTTCCCCCCCCCTTTATATATTTCACTAAACAAATCTTCTGTTTTGATAATTTCAAATTTTGGCTGAAGATTTTCTTTTTGTGTAAAATTAGGATTTTCCATACTCGAATTATACCTTAAATATATAATTTAAGATATCTGCATCATCCGATACTTTATTTTTCCTGCGGAAGCGGTGAGACCATGATTACATATTTCGGCTTCGACTCAAAAATTTCTCGTCAGAAATTTTTGGTTTAGCCACCGACTCGTGGATTTTTTCTGCTGAAAAAATCATACTCCGTCGTTCTCATCTCACACGCAAGCCAAGCAGTTTGCTTGCTCGCTTCCGCTTTTCGCGGGGCTCAATGCGGTGTTTATTGGACAAAGTTCGAAAAT
This sequence comes from uncultured Candidatus Saccharibacteria bacterium, assembly GCA_964500195.1. GTDB lineage: Bacteria > Patescibacteriota > Minisyncoccia > Phycocordibacterales > UBA9973 > UBA8515. The sequence continues at coordinate 38,309 of CAZCND010000003.1, forward strand.
ATTTCGAGCAAAATCCAAATGATTAAAGCGGACTCGGCAGGGCGAAACAATTTGTCTGGGGGAATGGATTCGCCCTGCCTCGGCTGATTTCCCGCCCGCAGGAGGGGTCTGGGGAGGAATGCGGGCGGGTTTCGGACTGGGGGTTTTCGGAAATTCGGCGGCTAATTTCAAATCACTTATATCTTAGCTGAAAATTTTGCTAAAACAAACTTCTCAAAATTTTCAGCTTCCTTATCTGGACGATTTGAATATTCTTGGTAGATTTCAAAAATTAAATCTCTTAATTGGTTTTTCTCGAATCTTTCAAAATATTCTTGAGATTTATTTTTGAAATCCTCAATTGTTTTTATATCGAGTTGTTCACATCTTGCTTTCAAACTTGCGCTTTCTGCTAAAAATTTCTGGAATTGGTCTTCTGTTATTCCAGAAATTTTTTGAGTAAATTCCTCGTAAGTTTGAGGCTGTTTCCCATCTGAGACAATTTCGGTATAGGTTCTTATAAATTCCTCGCAAAGCAAACTAAAATGACCATCGCCATAGTCTTGCTTTAATTTTTCGCTGGCAAGTTGAGATATTTTTTCTTTTTGCTCATCGGTTAATTGTTGAGATAATTTTTCAACAATTGGATTTATAATACCATGAGAGAACTCATGGTCTTGATTAAGAGTGTTCTCAATATGAGAAATTATTATTTGCTCACCCGGAAAAGCGGAAAAGTTTCTTCCAGAATTTTTCTTATAAAGTGGGTCCGTCGGAACAAAACTTAACTTTTTGACATCAGTCGTTTTAGAATCGGGCTTGAAAAAACCAATCAATTTTTCAATCCTTTTTCTAGTTTCTTCCATTTTTTGCAGTCGTTCGCCTCTATCTCGTTCAATTTCGGCGGAAAATTTTTCCGCTAATGGAGAAGCTGAAAAAATTTGATCAAAACGTTCCAAAAGAGCCAAAACTTTTTGATAAACTTCTTGCGGATTTTTTACATGAGGTTTATATTTCGCCGCCATTTCCAAAACATTTTCTGCTCTTTCTGGGTGCTGATAAGTAAGTGCAACATTGTATAAAGTTTCTTCATCAACACCTTCTTTATAAAAACCTTTGATGGTTTCCAAAATTTCTGGGTCTGTTGGATTATCCCTAAAATATTCAGTTGTTTCTTTTGCCAATGGAGTTTCGGTTTCTCCCCATTCCGGATTTTCTGCTTTTAGCAATAAAGAAAAAAGTTGTGCTCCTCTTTCTTCTTGCACTATAATATTAGGGGTTTTCATTACTTCAAAAGATTCTTCAACCTTTTCTTCTTTTACTGTTTTTGGGAATCTTTCCATACATTTTATTATATGATACTTTAGCGGAGTACTCGGGTATGGTACCCCACGCTCCAAGCCTTATAAGGCTATTCTAGCATATTTTTGAAAATGAAAATAAGGTTTGTGGGTCGGGGTCAGATTATTGATTTTGAGCGATTAATCCTCGAACCAGATTATTAATCTTTTCATAAGTATCCTCTGCAATTTTCTGATCAACAGAAGTTGGATTTTCAATATTCCACCAAATCACTTTTTTGGCATCTTTTAGAAAATCAGGAATGTAGGGTTCTTCTACCATTGAAACTACAACGTCATAGTCATTAATCATAGAGGGTTGTAGACGCTTTGTAGAGTTATTTCGAACATTCATGCCGTTCTTCTCCATTGTTTCGAAAAAATGAGGAGTTTTAAAGAGGTCAGCGAGAATCTGACCTTCTGGCTCATCTGAGGCACCCGTATAGGTTCCTACGGAATCAGCATCGCTTGAATTGGTAAGTCTGTTATAAATAGCAGCAGCCATCTGACTTCTGAACCAATTGCCTTTGCATATGAATAAGATTTTTTTATGTACGTGAGTCATGTCGATAATAGGTTCTTTCTGCGGGCCATGTGGGTTCAGTACCAGGGCGATGAGACCACGTAAGGGTATTTTAG
>CAZCND010000004.1:0-40181 GCA_964500195.1 uncultured Candidatus Saccharibacteria bacterium
TCAATAACATAGAACTCACAGTTTAATAACATAGAATTTATTCAATAACATAGAATTTATTCAATATCCTGCCACATTAAGATGATACATTATTGTTGATATAGGGGTAAATTGCATTCTATACATATGACCGATATTGATATGGTTGCAATCATTGGAGTTGCATCTACCGTCGTTGGTATTATAGTCACATATTTTGCAACAAATGCACGTGCTCAAAGATATCTTAATGTTTTACAAAAAGGTCTTAAAGTAGGTGATTCTTACTTTAAAGGCAAGAAAGATAAAGTATGGACCGACGAAGAATACAAATCATTTGGAAAAGATATGGTTGATTTTATTGAAGAAGTTCACAATGGAAATGATACTCCTGCAGAACTTGAATCATTATCTGGAAAACATTATAAGGAGATATAAACAATGACAAATTTTACTATTGAGGGAATTGGACTTACTGCTGCAGAAACACAGGTAAGACCGGTTGACGAAGTTAAAACTACTACCATGGAACTTGTTGGCACTACAAATGGAAAAATGCACCTAAAACTATCTGATGTAGATCCAAATACTCCAAATGTAATTGGAATGCTATTTAATGGAAAACAGATAGATATTCGAAAAAATGAAACATATATGGGCACTAACACAAATGATGGTACCGGTGTTTATTCATTTGATATTCCTATGCGATTCATTCATGAAGTTCCAAAGCCAGCAGTTTACTCTATTCAGTTTCTCATAGGACATATGAATGGAGAAGAATTTATTCAGGAAGACATTAGTAATGTATATATCTTGAAAGTCATCCAGGACGATGCTCTTCCAGGTGAATACGAATCTGATTGAAGCAAACTTAACCTATTTTTTTTAAAAAACCAATAAGTTTAAATACAATTAGGTGTAATCTTATTAGTGCCAAAAGAACAAGAGGAAGAAACCTTTTCCTTTCTTTCTTTTGTTATGATGGTGGCTTCGCCGGGGAATAACCTGAAACTTGACCTTTTATTGATTTTTATAAGTTTTTATTTCGGTATATTGATCTATTATATTAAATTATTAGGTTTTAATTTCTATAAGTGCTTTAATTTGCTTTTTATTTTATAATATGAATAAAATAATATAAAGATTAAATGTGTTAAATATCGCGTTATCTTCATCATGATACATCATCAGAGAAAATAAACTGTATAAAAATAAGATGGTGTTGGAGTGTCTGTAGATATTTAATCTATTCTTTTGATGTGTTATTTATAGGCTCCTCTGATACGGTGACATTATTTGATGATTCATTTATGTATTTGTTGAGGCGTTCGGTGCTCATGCCTTCATAGGGAGTAGCATTTGCTACTATGAGATTTTCATTGATTGTGATATCATCTGTTACAGTAGTTGCATCTTTAAATACAATTTCAGCAGTTCCATATGTACCATTCGTTGTGTCATTTGCTGCTATCATGTGATGAACGTTATTATCTACTCTGTAATTAGCAACTGCCGTGCTCTTGTCAAATCCAACCATTGCTGTCGCGCGTGTGCTATCATAGTAAGTTCCGCTAGGTAATGCGAACTCATTAGACGCAGCCATCAAGTTGTCTCCAACTGTAGTGCTCGTTTTTAAGAGTGCATACGTTTTGTCGGTACCGCTACCCATTGCACCATATGTTCCTACTGCTACCTGATATGATGGATACCTACTGTTTGTAGTTTCACCTGCTGATAAGAACCCCGATGAATCACATGATGTGTCTGGTATGTTAGATTGATCTGATGCAGTTGCAGTTGTAATGAATGCATTTAAACCGCCTGTAGTTTTTACATCATAGTCAGTGGCTAATAGTTGACCGTCTACCACCGAATTCTTATTTACAACAGTATTTGCTCCATTTGTAAGCACCTTTAAATCAGATGCCTGGTAACTATACGATCCACTAAAATTTGTTCCAAATCGCATGAATCCACCGCTATCCGTGGTAGACTCGATAAATGATACATCTGATATAATACTTGGGCCACCAATCGCATTGAATTTAGAGTCAAGGCTTGCAGAAACGGACCCACCGAAAATAATCAAAAGTATAAAAATCAATATAATTTTTTTCATAAATTGCTCCAATTTAAGTATATAAGTATATAATTATATAGTTATAACCCGTGTTACTTGGTAAATAGAAACGGACAAACCTTCTTTATAAAGTTACTTGCTTTTTTTGAAAGTTTATTTGTATATTCTTTGCGTGCTTTTTGAGCAGCATTCAACTCTTCAGTTGTGGTTGATAGTTCCACATACTCATCACTTATTGCCATGCATTACAAGTTTAAATTTAATAGTATAAAATAGTTTGCATATATATGATCGAAGATAAAAAATTAAATTTTCCTATCTTTTTCGCGCATACATCGCGCTAACATAGCATAGTTATCGGTAGTTATTTCACCATAAAGTAAACAATTTTTGGTCTCAATATCATAGTGTATACAGTGCTCGCAATAAAATGTATATTTAATCATAATTATGATTATTATTTACGTTCTTTCCTTTGTTACTTGGTTCATAACTTGTATAACATCCAATACCATGAATAACCCCAATGGCAATATTACGTTTAATGCACACACCATCTATATTATGAATACAATTTCTCTGTCCACAAAATATATTGGTCATTTATTATCTCTCCTTATAAACACATCCCAAAATGCAACACCTAGTAAAAACCCAGATATTATTATTGCTATTACAATTTTATCTATATTTATTATCATTTGTTTCTATTCTAGGGGCCAATAATATGTGCCCACATTTAATGTTGTCAATATCGAAGTCGATTCTACATGGGTAATCTGTTGACATTGATATATCTATATTACCTTTTAACTTGCGTATAATGTCAAGATATTCAATTGAATAATATGAATGGGGTGAATTATATTCTAATTCATCATCAATCATACCTGATTCAAATTCACAAGATAATGTATCTGTATCAATTACTTCAAATGTTGTTTTATCATTATTTATTGTAAGTTTAACATTGTTACTTATCGATTTGGTCTTTAATAAGAATTTCTTAAGATTTGCTACTGGTATAGTTGTCTTTGCATTAAATGATAATTTTGGATAGTCTGGCTCTTTCTTTAATAAATTATCAGCCATAGAATTTGCCTTATATGTATAGTTTCCAGATTTAAACGTTAATGTATTATCAACTACATTTTGTTTTATTGAAATGTAACCATACGACATATCACAAAACAACTTAAGTTTATCTATGTTAACATTAATTGTTTGATCACACATATTATAATATTCAAACAATTCTTTAGGAATATTCATATTAAGCAGCATTACATTACTTATATCTACACATATAAGATAGATTCCGTCAGGTGTAATATGTAGTTTTACTGCGTTTTGGACATCACATATAATGTTTATAATGTCCCTCAAATTTAAGTATTTAATTTTACACGTCATAATCAATCATTGTGTTTATAAGATTTTAGTTGTAATGGTTCAATAAGTACAAAAAGTTTGCACATTGTGTCATTTGAAAAATATGCCCCGTTCCATTTTCCATTTTTTAAAATCATAAGTTCATTACCCGGTTCAAAGTCATATGAAATAATACCTGATTCAGACCATATCTTTTCCAAACTTCGTCGTTCTATTTCTTCAATTAATTGTTCAGTAGTATAATCTTCAAGTGTCATCGTTAATCAGTCGTGGTTACTCCAATCAAATCTATGAGTTCAACCTTTGTTTTTCTACAAGCACAACCGTCTTCTGGATAGTCAAACCCGTGTATCAAGCAAAAATCAGGCCGATTTGTTTCATCTCCCCCAAATTGTTCAGGAATAAGAAAAATGCAATTGCCTTTTGTATCTTCTGGAAATCCTGTATAATAACAATCATAACTGATGTCACATGGAGTTTTATTCATTTTTATCACTCTACTTTGTTATAATGTAGTATTTGTTTTGAAAGGTGATAAAGGTGATTGTTAGAACCATGCATCAAGGCTACATTGACCATGGACAACGGTATCCCAATCATACCCAATTGACCACATATAACTCTCCATTTTATTTTTTATTACTTTTTCTGCCATTACATTATAATCTATTAGATCTTTTATAAGTGATACATCAAAATCTTCATCTATGCATATTTCTCCATTCCTTAAGTATATGAGACGTGGTTTTACACCTTCTTGAATTAAATAGTTATAATCAGCGGATGCTCTATTCATACCACGAACCCAAGCATTATCAGTGTTATATTTAACCTTTCGTATCGCCTTTGGTAATGATATATTAAATATATTTACATTTCCAGATTTTACATCGTTATATATTTTTTTAACATATGCAACTGCATCATCAATATTACCATCTATAAGTGATTTTTCAAGAAAATAATGCAGACAATCACGTGTTATTTCGGCCTGATCAGATCGCTTTAACTCAAGCCCTTTATAATTTAACTCGTTTTTGACATCACCTTCTTCCCAGATTAAATATCCACAATATTTTTTCTTTACACCATCTCCAGTTTTATCAGATTTAAACATTATACGACGATATATTTTCTCCAGTTTGAGGCTAAAAATAATTTTTGCGTCATGTAGTTTCCCCCATTCAATTAATACATTATTTAAATGATCTTGTATTTTTAATCCCTGTTCTACTGTCTCTATTTTAGAAAAGAAACTAGAATCGGTGTCAGAATATAAAACGGAGTAATTTAAAGCCTTTAAAGTATCATGTATGTAAATATTTATTTCTCGACCTATGGCAGTTACTGATTCGGCACATTCTCTCTTATATAGTCTAAATGTTTTGGCACCCAAAACACCATATACACTGTTGGCTAGCGTCTTATAAACTTCTTCTTTAGTCTTTACACCGGGATCTTTGTTTCCATTTTTGCGCATTGTTCTATATTCTTCTCTTTTGTTAACTATTTTATTAAGAACATCTATTACTTTAAGATTTACATCTGGGCATGTCCTTTCGGGGAAAGCACGCATAATTGACGGATAAAGTGCCGCCAGATCAACGCAGCCAACCCACTCATGAATACCAGGTGGTGGCATTAAAACCAACGCGCCTTCATACTTATCATCTGGATTAGTAATCACCTTTGTTTTTGTTGGCATTGGTGCTATCTGCTCATGTAATAAATACATTTCAATTAATTTTGAATTGTATAATACATCATCCAATCTAGTTCCTGTAATCTTACGTAAGTTCTCATAAAAGTCAAATAAATTTGTTCGCTTGTCAATATTACGAAGTGCTATAACATCATTTTTACAATACTGTATAAAATCAACATAATTTTTATCAACAGATAACAGTTTTTCTAAATATGGACCCCAGTCAAAATATTCAAACCCATAATCAGCAGATACAGACTTTAATGAATATGATTCTCGTTGTGCTTTCATAATGTAATATTTTTTAAATGCAAGAAGCATGTCCAATGTAGAACGCCCTTTTATTTTTGTATTAAATTTACCAGTATCTGGATTATATTCACATGATACTTTTCCATATCTTGCGAGATCATTAATATTAATACCAAGTTGCCACGATCTTCTAATCAAATATGGAATATCATATTGTTCTCCATTCCACGCGGTTATAACGTCTGGGTTCACACTTTTAATATACTCTAAAAACATTTTAAATAGTGTCTTTTCATCTTTACATGCAAAGTGATCAGTATCTTCTTGTTGTGGAATTCCATTTGTAAATACAATTATTTTTTCAGTATAAGAATCCATTACCTGAATGCTTACTACTGGATATTTTGAATCTTCTGGTTTAGGGAAAATACCATTAGGCGATAACACTTCTATATCAAAATAAACTATGCGCGGTTCTAATATACCATCTACGTCAATCGGGTGTGGTTCTTTTCCATCCCAGGTATATGCATATTTTAATCCATGATCAACTAAACAACGTTTTTCAAATAATATATCAGCCATATCAGTGTAAGAATATAGATCTCGCATCTTTGGAACATCAGATGGAATTTGTGTATAAACCTTTGTTACATCTCTGCCATATGCATCTTTTACATTCTCATCATATACACACCCGTTTGGTAATTCTACATTAGTTTCATCACTTGGACAAAAAAAATATGGCCTAGTTCCTTTCCATTCATAAACATAAAAATCATTTCTATCTCTATAATTTCTACTAAATAACATTACAACGGGCTTATTATTCACAATTTTATATGCAATTTCCTCAATAACAAAGATACCATCCATCATATCTATATGATTTCAATATAACATAAAAGTTACTGTATAATAATATAAAAATAATAATATAAAAATAATAATATAAAAATAATAATATAAAAAGAGAATTGCTATCTACTTCTTGGATTTGCCTTTAGCCCACGTTGACGCATTTTTTGCAAATCCTGCTTTTTTCTTAAGTTTTGGAGTAATTTTAACATCTTTGCCGCCTTTGCCTTTCATTGTATCACCAACTTCTTTATTCATAATGGTGATGATTTTTGTAGGCGGAATCTTTTCATCGGGTTTATATCCAAGCGCAGTATGCAATGTTCCTTCTTTCAAGTTCTCAAGAAAATTCTTGTTTTTCTTCTTTGCCACAATCATACACCACAATATATTTAACCCATATAAAAAAGTTATTATTTCTTTTTCCAACGTTCGTCAAATATACACCACCGTGGTTTTTCAATCATGTTCTCGCTAAATTCTTCAGGTCATTGTTACTACCGTCTTAATTCCGCCATACAGTCATGCTTTCGTTCATTAAAATTATCAATCCACGGCATTACATCATCCTTAACTAGATGCATAATATATGGATATATTTTTTCACGAAAGCATTTAGAGCAGATATCGGGCTTAAAATAAAATAAATTAGTATCATCAGGATATACCTCACCATGTTCATAACGTATCTTTACGTCACGAACTGTAGATATATTACCTTTCTTCTCTGCGTAAATATCCTCGCCACAGATATCGCACGTGGTAATAACATGTTCGAGTGTTACATGTTCCGGGACTATAACTTCTTTATAATGCTTCATATTCATATTCATCTTCATATTGCGATTCATCAAACCATGCAATTGTTTCTTTATGATCGTATCGCAGTCCAGATTTAGTATCTACAAAAATAAGAGATGAACCTACGAGTTTTATATCATCAACATTACAATCGTCGATAATACAAGCCATACCTTCTTTCAACGCTCTTATTCTCTCATACGATGCAAATTCTGGATTTATTACATACTCTTTATTTTCTGTCATTACTACACCATTTTTATTTGATCTTTAAAATATAAATCAATTATATCAAATCGATTTAAAATTCCAAGGTAATCTATTAATTCGGATATATTTTTGATGTGTAATTCAGATATGCCTTGGAATAAACTATATTTACTTCTAAATAACTTCTTTTTTATGTTAAACGGTGTTACAGCGATACCATATTCACCGTTAAGAAACTTATATACAAATGCCTTTTGTAATAATCCATATGCAAGATAATCAAAATCAAACATATATGTTGATCTTTCAACCGAATATATCTGTTTATCCTTGACAACTTTTAAATTAATATCCGGTTTAAAACTACCAAGATATTCTAAAATTTCAGAGTATTTATACGATTTCATCATACGCTTTCACCGTTTATAGTATCTTTATTATACAATTCTACACAATGATTATAAAATTCTTCTGCAAATGGAGATAAACAATTACGCCGGTTTACCATTAACCATTCAAAAAATTGAGATTCTATTCGATTTATAAGTGGATAACAACCACGCATTCGAGCGCATTCTTCTAATGTGCCCTGTAAAGCATCATTGTATCTTATTGCCATTAGTTACCCCTTCCATATGTAAATATTTCGCCATCTGACTCACATTCAATTACTGCTGGCTCGTCGTGTAGTCTAATTAAAAAATCACGAAGCCATTCTACAGCAGCAACATATGCATAATCTATTGCATCTTGTTTATCGTTGGGATCAAACTCTTCGTAGCACACCGTTATATCAGGGCTTATTTGAATACCAGCATACTCAACATAATATTTAATAGGTTCACAGTTTTTAGTAGATGTTTTGATTGTAAACGCTATAGAAGAACCAAACTTAAATTCAAATGCTTTGCCATCAGGAGTTATTACAAATGTCACAATTACGCACCTCCTAAATCATAAATATAATCATATTTCTTTGATTTATATATAGACCAATCAATTTTATCGTTAATCATTGAACGAATTATTGTGCTGCTTACATGTGGATATTCTGTCATTAAATACATGATATCACAAGTTAGTCCCATATCACGATATACACTTGCAAGATTTTTCTCATATGTTAAATCATTTTGATCGCGTATTCCACGAATTAGAGTCACATCTCCACCATCTCGACACTGAAGTGATTTTATTAGATCTGTAAGTGGGCCATCAAACACAATTATACGATGAAATGGTAATGCTCGATACAATTCATCTATATCTGTACCCACTGGAACTGCGACAATTAATTGATCAAAATGTTTATCTGCTTGTTCTAATACTGATAAATGACCGATATGAAATGGATTAAATGACCCTGCATAAACACCAATATGAGGTTTATATGATTGAAAGAATTCAATGTTATGTTTCAAGATTTTATTATCTAGTTGTATATCAAATGCCCCATTAACTATTAGATCACGTAAGAAATCATTACGCTTGCGAATTAATTCTCCCCAAGGAACAAATTGATATTCCTTAAGAACTTTTAACCCACCTGAAATTGATCTCCCACCATCATAGATAAAATACCAAAGATCGAGAGTGCGAATTACCTGTACCTCGTCACGAATATTATCCTCTATAGTATCAGTATATGTTAATGGATTTGTATAATATATTAATGATTTAATAATTGATTTATCATTGTCATTTAACTGTGGACACAATACATCTACTAATTCTGCAGACCGTTGTTCGTTATCAGTCTTTCTTGGATCATAAATCGCATCATGTAAATCTACAGCAATACGAATTAAATGCCACTGATGATCTGATATATTCCATTTGTGTGACATTAACATAGTATTCATAGATGATATGTGCATGAGATCATGATAATATCGATGGGGTTCATTATATCTATCTAATACATCCGGAACATCAAGTAATGTAACTGTCACAGATATTACCTCAATTTTTCATCGCCATCTTCCATTTGTTCAAATCTACACAATACACTTGCAAATTCTTTAACAATGGATTCGTCAAGTTCACAGTATAATGCATGTATCATTCTTTTGAGTTTGAAAAAATTAGTTTCATCTATATAATACAACATATTTTACCATCACGACTATTCATCATCGGTTTCTATATCCTCTTCAATTAAACTGGCAATAGATCGATTTTCATTAATATCCTCTACATCGTCAACTTCCCAATCAAGGGGCCATTCATCATATGTTAATTTCAACCGTTGCAGATACAGCAGCAGTCCCATGTAATGTTACTTCATATAGATTCATTATTATTCACCAAATATACTTTTAATAATTTCTTATTTTCTTGTCTGTTTATCATCTTGTTCAACTACACAATCTAATGCATTTTCAATATGATTTTTAAACTTTTCTGCCAATCATTCTCACGTGTAATCACCTGTATAATTGAATATCATAAATATATGTATTAAAACATAATAAATCTATCTCAAAAAAAAAGAACGTAAAAACAATATTACTTATTTTTTAGCATTTTGTCTAGTGTTAAAATTGCATAAACAGCAACATCGAGCAATTCATCTTCCTGCTTTAAGTTATCAGAGGTTAATTGTGCTCGTATCACTTTAATTTTCAATTGTGTAAGCAATTCATCAATTGAAAGGACATCAATTGGATCTTTTCTATACTGATTGCATTTGCTATCAAGCGTATTAATGACACGATCCAATGCTTTAGATGTATCACTTTTCTTCATAGGGTCGTTGCATTTGAAATTGCAATTAGTAAATTGTTCATTTATAAACGTCTTTATTTTAATTGTGTCATCAGAACCTTTTGTTCCAATTGCAATGCATGATTTATCATCTTTATAAGCTAGATCCACGCCAATACCGACATTCCAATTAGAACCATCTTCTAATTTGGATTTAATGTGTTCAATGAATTTATTACACATTTCCCTCTGAAGGATAAATGCAGTATGTTTTTTAATTTCTTCAATTTCATATATAAGCGCTTCAAGTCCAGCATTTCTACCCATTTTAAATGCTTCATATATGGTGTTTGTTGGTTCGTTCGTTATTTGCATCATAGTTATTACCTAGTAGATTAGTCGTCAATGTTAAATCTTGTATCGTGACAATTGTCATAGAGGCCACATTCGTCAATAGAGCAACGCCCACAATATATAAATCTGTCATCTCTACATTCTTTTGGAAAGTTGTTATCTTCAATTGCTTTACGGAGGGCCGCGATTTTGCGAGTTACATATACTTCCTGTTGAATCGGAATAAACTTACGCACATTAACACGTGGATTGATAACACGACCAACCATGAAAGCGTCCTTATATTCGGGCAACTCTTTCAATAATAACTTATAAAATCCAAATTCAAATTTAAGAGACTTCTCATATACAGTTGCACTCGTTTTATATTCCTCAATGCATACAATTTTATTCAATTTCCCACTTACAATGTCTTGAATAGTTTTAAAATAACTATCAACTTGTCTTGGACCAGAACAACTTCCTGTTTCAATCGCATCAACTAAAAATGCCCTATAGTCTTCCAATACTGTTCTATCATCAGTAATTCTATCAATAATACCCCTGATCTTTAAGTTATGATTTACTACTTTTAATTCACGCGCCCTTGGTATAAATTCAGCATAGTTATAATCCAACCTTTGAAATCTAATCTTTTCATCTGCAATAAATCGTTCAAGCATCACCCGTTCATAGGTGCTATAATCACTGGTAATAAATGTGTCCCATTCATCTATAGTCACTTTATCACAATGATCGTAAAATATTTCAAACCAATGATGTAACCTTGAACCAATAGTCATTGCATAAGAAGTTATATGCTGTCCGTCAATATATGACTTCTTATACTGATATGGACAAAAATCAAAAGTGGTACATCTACTCTTACTTATATACCCGTTTGCAATTGCCCATTCACTATCACTCATAAAAGTTTGTTAAAAATGTAATTATTTATAATTATTTATAATTATTTATTCAAACATCACACCAGACATCTTGCTCAATTCATCGCGCATGGTATACCACGTTGGATTAGTAAATGTCTTATAAAACGTATCATCGCCAAATCGAGTCTTTTTAATAGTGGCACGGTGCTCATTGATACCAAGACGTTCAATTTCAAGATGTAGGTCAAATTCATGAAGTGAACCGGATTTCCATTTTGCTTCTTTTTCTTCAGAGGGCTTGCCACCAATCCACTTAGTTTTAGGCTTAAATGTGAGCACAACATTCCAACCAGATTTACGTATCATAAAAAACAAATCCTTCCATTTTTTATCAAGGCGTGCCCATTCAGTAGGCATCATTTCGCCTGTCTTTTCAATACGCTTTAAATCAGGTAAATTGAACAACCATGTCTGAAGCCATGAATATACATCACTCATAGAATCAATAACAATAGTACCTCGCTCATTTGAATCATTGCACCTAGTTTCAACAAGACCGCCTACAATCCCATAGATAGCGTCCAATATGTTGTTGTTAACATTTTTGGTAATACCATTACTAATATCACCAGCATACTCAAGTAAATTAACAACAAATACTTTACTTTGAAGTTCTTTTGGTAACTGCTTAATTAAGATAGGACTTGACATTTCACTATCAAGAATGTAAATCGGTGGCTTTGCAGTAAGAACAAAATGAGTTTTTCCAACTCCGGAATCACCATAAATACTCATAAACAGTGACTTAACTTCTTCAATTTCAATAGCAGGCTTAAAAACTAAATCGGGATCAAACTTTTTGGGCTCTATCACATCTTCTACTTTTTTATCATTCCATGCTGCCATAACTTACTCCTTTTTTTGGAATAATATAGTTATTCTTTATACAATATAAACATAACGATTCAAAAAATATATCAAAAGAATACTAATTGAACTACCCCTCCCTGCTACTATGTAGCGAGGAAGGAGACTTCCCGGTGCTAAAGTTAAAAATTATAAAAAATACTATTCAAAAATATATCAAAAATAATAGTTTAAAAATTATAAAAAATTACAGTGGTTTTAATACACTGGTATCCATGTTAAGTCTTGGTTTTTCTGTTTCGGCGGGTTTTGATGCATTAACTTCGTGGTATACCTCACCTTTGGACCATCTACCACATTTCATAAGTATCTCTTCATTTTTCTTATTTACAAACACTGGAGATTCCCTACACTGCCCTCGCATATCGCTTTTATACAACTTGCTTGGATAGAAATGCTTACAATTTAAACAACAATCAATCTGCTCGCCGTCTTCTTTTTTAATAGCCATAAGTTGTTTATCTCCTAATTTACCCATATATAAAAGTTACCTGAAATATATAAAAATATTAATATTATTAATCCAATAATATATTATTCCTTTTTACCATTAAGGAGTTCGTGGAGTCTGGCAATATCGGCAGATGTATTATCCGTCGGATTTTTATAAATTCCAGCAAGGATATTCATTGGCTTCCAGATTGGCTTTCCATTATCATCAGTTTCATCTGACTTATATGAACCGCGCTCTCCAATCACTACGACTTCATCACCCTCATTGATAACATTAACAAGGTTAGCCATTGGCTCATAGAACGTTGAAAGGTTGATTCCACGCGGTGTGCTATCATCAAAAACATTTACGGTAATCTTTTTGAATTCACCATTCTTACCATTATAGGTGTTAACATCAGCGGACCCAACAGTCCCATGGGTAACGAAGAACCCATAATTCGGGAGGTCATTTACATCAGAAAGTTCAACGTAGAGAGATGCATCGAACTCCTCTTTTGTGTCTTTATTTTTACCCTTATACTGAATCTCACTTAACTTTTCAGCAAGTGTCCACAAATCTTTGTCACTTACCTTCTCACCTGCTTCATAACCTTCCTTAATTACAGTAATATTTCCAACATGAGCCTGGTTTTTTATACCTGCATACTTACGCCCCCAGAATGAACACGTTGCCCCAATTTCTGGCATTGTACCGACATACTTGACATTACCATCCTTGTCAGTAACTTTATGCATAATACCCATATCACCTTTAGCAATCCACAGCGCATCATCCATCCAAAAGAACATCTTCTTTTCCATCTTCATCTGAACTGGCATTCCATAAAGCGGATTTGGAACATCTGATCCCTTCTTGGTAGGTTCATGAAACAGTGGAACATTAATAGGCTCTTCATTCCAGGTTAATTTATGTCTGGTATCCTTCCATTCTTCATCAATCTCACTGAAGAACCTCCACATGGTCCCGGTAGATTTAACATATGCAACTTCTTCAGATGTTAATTCCTTAAGTTCTTCAGGTTTTTCAACTGCTACTTTAACACGCGCCATGTAACGCTTCTTAATAGCATTTACAGCATCATTGGTAAACTCTTTGTAGCATTTTGTGCGTTCGAATCTATTAGCATCCTCGCTTTCACCGATAGAAAGAACTACACCCTTAAATTCAGTGCCGTTTTCTTTTGCATAAGCAAGTCCAGAAAGACGCTTTTGATATAACTGTCCGCGAATACTCTTTCTAAAAAAGTCATCTTTCCATCCATCGTCCTTTTCAGCAAATTCTTTAATGCTCTCGATTGCTTCAACAACCTTGGTTCCTGCTTCGGTCATGCGATCTACAGTCACATTAAATTCTTCAGCAAGTTTCTCAAAATCAACTTTCCATGTCATATTTTTACATCCTATAGTTCGTTCTAAAAGTTTATAATACTTTTCACTCAAATCGTTGTCAAATTTTTTGTTGTTTGGCCTCATATAGTGGTATCCAAAAGTATATAAACATAACGACTCAAAAAGAAGATTGTACAGTTTTGTACATTAATGCATAATACTATCTATTCACGTTGTATGCACAAAAATAAACAATTTTAGTAATTATTTTGTAAAAAATATAAATTGATGTATAGTTATGACAAACCCAGATGTTAATTATGATGCACAAAAATGTACACTAATGTATAGTTATGACAGATGCTACTTGTTGGTCACTTCTACACCAAACCAGATAAATTCGCGATATCTATCAAATCTATCCTGGTCAAACTTTCTATAATAGGTTTTATTGCTATATTTAACGCGAAACAGTTTACCCTCGCGAGTCATTTTCATCAGGTAGTAGCCGGCAAGATGCCTATCAATACCAAATTCTCTGATAAAATCTATAGGTAAATAAAACCACGTATCAACCCACTTATTGGTATAATACTCTTCAAATTGCTTTGTAAGAGCCTCCTCACGTTTAGTCGATGGTTTTCGCGGGTATATAACTTCTCTACGTTGCTGTGCCAACATAGTTATCCACCTCCGACTTTTACCTTTCGAATACGTAACTTTTTCTGGCTATGAAGATTAACCCACTCAATACCTTCTTTATCAACAAAAATCGTATACGCCTTTTTCATGTTGATTCTAAAGTAAGAATTTTTAACTTCTGTCCATTTTTCTTTCTTTGAATTATATCTCCATAACTTTTTATCTTCCTCACAATATAAAAATGGTATAACACTATTATCAAGGTCACTTAAATGTTCAACATGATCACGCGACTGTTTAAAGCATTCCCAAAGCGCATACATCATTGCAGGAGTAGTTCTGGTTTCATGATAATATTGGCGCACAAATTCACGCATGTGTTCAGCAAGCACCCCTCCTGACGCTTTTTTATATCCTTCCTGAACAAGATATTCATATAATTCTGTGTCGGGTATTGGCATATTTCTTCTACTATATAAACTTAACCAACATAGTATTTAAATCTATCGGTTACCTTTATATATAACCACAAAATTGTATAATAATATAATTAACATCAATCATTATAATTACAATAATCCAAAAAAGATCGAAACATTTAAATACAATTAGGTGTAATCTTATTAGTGCCCACAGAACAAAGACAACTATAAGGAGAAATATTTTTCTTCTTTGTTTTTCTTTGTTATGCAGTTTTTAGGGAGACCTTCTTTTGTTAATAGTTCGTTTTGTGCGCCTTTTTACAAGGTAATGTCAAAAATGTTAACTTATATAAGTTACAATAACCCCCGATTAATTGAGTTATAATTGGAAAAGAAGCGCAAAATCGCCGCAGGCGAAACATGCATAACAAAACAAGAAAAAGGAAAAGACTCCTTTTATAACATGTCTTGTTACTTGTAGGGCACTAATAAAATTACACCTAATTGTATTTAAAAGTTTCGATCTAATATAGTTCAATAAGTTAATAGTTCATTTTGTGAACTAATTTGTTGATAAAAAATGGATTAATTGTTGTAGTGTTTTGCATTTTGCCAATCTTCGTCGTTGAACCGTCTTGCACATCTATTGCATTGATAATAATCGATTTCGGTGGTGTGAGATTTCAGCCATGGTAGGCCATCACAATTGTCAATTAAGGTTAGATCGAATGAGCCACAATCTGGGCAACGAGGCGCTTCATTGATTATGTCATTTGCAATATCAGAAGATATTTTAGGCACGGTTGATCGGTGTTTGGGTAGAATCAGTATTACAAATAATAAGAATAGAACAATTAATAACATTCCAATAACGACAGAGGTTAGATCGATCATTTTTTAAGTATGCCTCCTAGTGCATCGTTTAAATCTACTCCTGCTGGTAATTCAACGCCTACAATATCATTTAGATTGATATTTGGTTCTTGGGTTCTATGCTTGTATATGTTGTACACTATCACTGATGTGATTATGACAAGAAGGAGAATTATTATTACGGTTACTATATAGGGGTCCATGGTATTCACTCATAGTGGTAGTTTACTATGCTATTACAATCTTTGCATAATGGGGACTGTCGGTTTTCATGTTTCACACTCATCCATATCGGCTGCAATAATTGCAAGAATAGCAAATACAATCCATGTCAACTACCCCTCCCTAAAATCCTACGGATTTTTGAGGAAGGGGCTTGGGACTCTGCAAAAATTCAGGATACCCATTAGGCTGATTGACAAGCAGCCAGTCAGCAAGAGATTTACCCTTGTAGACGATGTTTCTGCTAGCGTTTAGATCTGCGTGTAACTCAAACTTACAAGAGGAGCATTTGTAAACAAGTCCTTTTCTATTTGATGCTTTAATCTCACCACATTTTGAACACGTTTGTGAGGTGTATTTAGGATCAACGTAGATTACAACTTTACCAAGATTCTCTGCTTTGTATTCGATAAATTGCTCTAACTGGTAAAATGACCATTGATGTAACCATTTGTTATTTTTACCCCAGTTTGCTCTATCTCGAATACCTGTGAGATCTTCCATTACAAATACTGTATAAGGTTTCTGCACGATCTGTTTTGCTAAACAGTGATTAACGTCAGTCATAAACCGTCTTTCTGCATCAGCAACTTTCTTAAGCTTACGTTTTGCTGAAACAGTGCCTTTAGACTGGAGTTGGCTTTTTAATCTACCATATCGTCTTTTCACATCTCTTATATGATTTGCATCATAGAATGTATTATCAGAACAGACTGCAATGTTTTTCAGTCCACGATCAATACCCAGATACAAAGCATCATCTTGCAACTCCGGATCAGGAGATTCAAATTGAATAGATAAGTAAAAATTACGCTGGTTTTTTTGATAGATCAGTGTGCTTGATTTTAAGTTCCATTTTAGATACTGTTTATAACAGTCAGGAACTTTGAATTGTGCTTTGATTCTTCCTTGAACTGTAGCAATAGTTGCAATACCTTTGAGAGTGTTAACAGTGATCACTCTCTGGTTGTATCTCATTGCAGAGAACTGTTTTCTCTTTGGGAGAATCTTACACTTATCTCGTTTTAGAGATTCACAAGCACAATCTCTTGCACATTGAAGTAAAGAAGAAGGCAACTCAGGAACTTCTTTACGGATTTCTTCATACGTAGCATTATGATTTCTGATCTTGTTTGCTGTTTGGTTATCAAATCCCCATCGTGCTGATACAGAATAAGCATAATTATATGCTTTAAATGTTTCAATCAGAGCGTCAGGATTTGTTACCTCCAGTTTAACTTTGATCGATCTAATCATAACTACATATATGTTAATTTAACAGTATTTTAATCTTTCTCAAAAGAATTTAATATCTTAAAACTAAACAAATATATTGAGGTGAAGTGGCATTCCTCTCTGCCCTGTTTTGCTACGCAAAGCCGAGGACAGAGTCTCCTGCCACATTAAGATGAAAATATATAGTGATGGGAATTTACAATAATAAATAGATCCGATTAAAAGTGTAATAAAACATAAAATAATTACACTAGATATGCATGTTATACTATTGGTAACTTTTGTCATCACATCCACCTGACCATCTCACCTACTAACTGGTGATAAGCATCATATGTCATAAATATCATTTGTTCATTACCGCGTTCATCAATATACATTAAACCATGCCCAAATGATGATTCGCGATCTATTGAAATATAAATTGTTCCACCGCCAGATATATCAAATGATGTTACTTTACTTTTTATCATGGAATCGACAGGATAATCAGAGTTGTATTTACTCATATCGGTCATATTTATCACACTACTATTATTGTTATGTTTCACAAAAATCTTCCCATAATTCTTTGGCTTCATCTTTTGTATCACAACATGATAACAGATATATAGCCCATGTTTCAGCATCAGGATACTTTATGTCAGCGCCTGTATGATAACACCAATCTCTGGAAGATGTTGTCATGATAATTCTAATCCAGTTTAATCGTGATTCTGGTGTCCAATCGTTTTCTTTAATCCAATTTGGAATGTAATATAGACTACATTTTTTAATACTCATTGTATAATACCTTATTAAATCATTTTCATTGTTAATTTTGTTATTTCATCTACAGTTGTTATTTTTGTCATCGGGTTCTTGGTTACTTGATGGATTATCAACAATTAGGTGAAGGTATTCAGAGAGGGTTTCGTGAGCAGTAATTTCTTTTTCGGCTTCTAAATAGCGCCCATCTCTGATACAATATAATAGGTTTGATTCTATAATTGAAAGATCTGACTTTATGGAATCAACTACAAATGAGAGTATTTCACTTGGGCTTTCTACGTGCTCAATGTCGTTGTCATCCATAAACTTTTTAAATAGTTCATACGTTTGTGCATTGTTTTCATACGTAGATAATGGATATACATAACTAATAATATCTATAAATGATTTATTTGGCATTTCTTTATGAATGCTATAAATCAAGTTCAATATATCCTCAATTGTATTTGTAGTCATAATATCACTAGTATAGTAGGATTTAATGGTATAAATAGATTGTTGATAGATGATTTAATGTTAAGCATCGTCTAATGGACAATAGTTAGGTATTTCAACGTCGTCGGGGTCATCACCTTTTTTTATCCAGTATTTTGGGTCCATCATTTTTTTTTTTGCATCGATTATATTTTGGATCAGCATTGTTAAAATCTTCGTCAAAGTATGGACAATCCTCACAAGAATTGATGATTAATTGTTTTGTCATATCATCACTGCTTATCCGGCCAGTAAATATTTTTAGCATCACCGCTTTCTATAATACCATTAATGAACATTGAGTGACGATTCAATTCATGTGTTAATTCTACATTCTGCATTTCAAGTAATTTAACCCGATTTTCTAATGTATATATATTACCATTCATTGTATTTATCAATTTCACGATGCTACCTATTAGTTTACCAAATTCAAACATATAACACCACTTATTTAATTCCTAAACAATCATCAGTCCAATCATCATTAATAACCCGATTATATTCATCATATGCACAATCACAGGTATTAACATGTTTACATCTATCACAGAGATATGGGATATTAGATTCCATTTACGATCTCACCATCCACCTAAATTCTCATCTACTAGAGACATTACGGCATCATCTCCACCACTTTAATATTATCTACTACTACACATGAATCAAATATGGGCAATTTGCCTTTGGATGCAACCAGATATCTAAACAACAATTCAATTCATTGCACCATATATCATCACGTTTTTCACACTCTATGCAACTATACGTTTTACACTCAATTGGGCCATCAGACATGATTAATCACATCCAATAAACTCTACGCCTTCCGCACTTAATCCACCATAGGGTTTGAATGCTTCTTCAATGATCTGCTGGATCTTCCACCATTCCCAGTGTTCCTTTGGTTCAATACGAATATCATAATACATGAGCATCACCATAACGTTTTATATTATACTTATATAGATCATCTTTACTGACAAATCCACTACATCGACGCTCATTCTTATTTCCGACTACAGCATCAAGTCGTCTACAAGTTTCTTGAGTACATTCTTTACATAATATTGGATGCACATCAACATGACCATTTAGATCACCACGATTATATGCACAATTCCAACATTTTACTTCTACACCATTAATACGTTCTATATTATGATGTAATCCACGATGACGAAATTTACACTTTAAACATAATCTCATAAGACACCTACAATAAATTGCTCTTCTAATGGACATTCTGACATTTCAAAAGCGTCCTCGTTGTATTTATCCCACAAATCACAGTCGCCCCTATGTTTTGGACATTCCCAACATCGATTTATTATTTGAGGGTATATTCTAACGTGTCTAGCCATTTCACAGCCCCACAATCTTTACATTTCACCATTAACATATATGATACTGAAATGATCTCACGGTATAATGGAGGTAACTCACCAATCTCTTGAAACACTGGTATTAATCCATTCCAATCAATATCATGGCAATAATATCTACTGTATATATCTTCAATAAACATTTTCACATCTCCCCGGAGTCTACAATTGATAATTCCTCATATTCCTCTGCGTCATTTACATGCGAATCGTACCATTCGGCATACAATTTATTATTATGTATTTCTATGATACAACTATCACAAATATTTGCATAATGATCATGTTCAGACATTTCATTTCCACATTTGGTACATAATATCATTCAATCACTCCGGAGTCTGTAAAGTCATCAAACGGACACCAATCTGGAATGATCGAATTTGCGTTTCGAATGGTTGAATTTTCTGGCAACAGTTTATCATTTGATGCAGAGCACCCAAACGCACCATTTTTAAATCTAGCGAGTGGACACTCAAAACAACCTCTTACAACAACCATAACTCGTTTCATTCACACCGCCCCTGATTCGATTATTCCTGGTATCATCCGTTCATTATATGGATTATAATTACAGCCCCATACTTCACAATCATTACATTGAATGGGCCAAATCATAATTCCAAAATATTCACACCAATGAGGGTCATTATTCATTTAATCACCAGATATGGTTTTAAATAGGTCATTTCTATACTACATCCTCTTTATAATCATTACACTCAATGTCGTCCCATCTATTCACTACAAGTTTTATTTCATGTTTAAAGCACTTTCCATTAGCGTTATAATCACATTCATTTAATGGGCATATTACAGCAGTCATTTTTCCTCCGGTTTACGAAGGGAGAGAATCCATTTGATTGTATTAATTCTGGTCGCCCAATTAGAGTTAGATATTTTATTGTTTAGGTCTTTTGAGCGGTTTAAATTATCAAACGAAAATAAAATATCTTCATTTAATATTTCTTTCAGCCATTCCGGCAATCCATCCAATTCATGATACAATAATGCAATTTCACGATCTTTTTGCTGCAACACCAAAGTCACGGGGATGCGCCAGAGAAGAGATCCTCAAAATGTCCCATATTTCTCCTCCATCCGATCACGTTTTAACCCATTCTTAAACTTTGTATCTTCCCATTCCCAATCTTCATCTGACACATGGATCATGATCCGGATCGTTTTTCCATGTGCTTTGTATTCCCGAATCTGTGGATCATGCCCCCCATGTAATTTGAAACAATTCTCTATCCCGTACTGACAATTACAATACACCTCAAAATTTGAGAATGCACAATTTCCCTCTCTGTTCGCGGGACAGTTATTATGTACCGACACTCCCATTCTCACCACCCCGTATCAAAATCGTGAATTGCCTGACCAATATTCCCGCCGCCACAATTATCACTACATGACACCAATTGCTTTTGATAACTACTACAGGATTCTGTCATTCGGGGTTTATAATCTCGTTTAGATTTTAAAACCAAATTTACGAGATATTTTTCAATTGATATGTGATTATAATCACGAAATTTATTATAAATTCTGTTGATATCACGATAATCAAGTGCTATACGAGGATTTTTTAAATATTTTTCATAAACAATTGTGTGAAAATCCTCTCCTGGATTTCTCATCCAAAATATATATTTATCTTCATAAAATTGTGGGATGCCCAACCACGAATTTACCATGCGTTTAAGTTCATAACAAGTAAATCCCCTAACAGTATTAGTATCAAATTTTGTATCATAGCATTCCTCCCATAGTTTAACTAGAACGTCTGGAGATTCCATATAATATTCGCGACAAAATCGATCAAAGTCTGAATAAGACACTAATTTGTCATGTGTCAGCGGTTCGGTTGTGCATGTTTGACAGACATAAATAATAGTATCGTGATCATGATAAATTGAGAATTTATTAAATCCGCACCACGGACACACCATCTCATCAGTCATTCACTCATCACCCTATAATTCAAACGCACAGCGGGTTCTCGCACCACTAATATTTTTGGCCTTGGTTGTCTATTCCGTTCGAACGTCCATAAAATTTCATTCAAATCACGAACCGCGTCATCTGGATGTAATTGCAATACACCATCCCTCTTACTTAATTCCACCACTAATTCAGCGGTTGAAAATCCTTCCAATGATACCCTTCCAATTTTAACCTCAAATTCTTCAGTCATTCCCGCACCACCAGTATTTTGCAGGGACCAAGATATACGTTGGTCAGAACAAGATCTTTCGGATTATCAAGATGGTTAGAAGGGTCATCTCTATTATTCGACATTCCTGTTATAATTCTAGCAAACCCAACAGATTCTGGGATGTTATGTATACTATTACCTCGGCTTATCAATTCATCAATCAATTCAGTAGTTGAAAATTGCGTTATATCATCATAAACCATTGATTCATGATTCTGTATTTCATAATTCTTCCATGCTCCATCCATTATTTCATCCAGTTCATCAGTCGTATAGTTCATTATTTTATCTCTCACAACTACACCTCATGTATCCAATTTCCATCTCCGTTAAAAATTTCATCATAGTGTTTTAACTTATGTTCAATACCCATCCGTATGGCTAATTCACGAACTATCTTATACGTAGTATGTCGATCGGTATAACCAGATTCACGCTCAATTCTACAAATAAATCTACCCACTAATTCTATTATATTTTCATTGTCAGTTCCTTCATCAATTTCATCGATACCACATATTCTATCTTTTGTAGTATAGACATACATCATACTATCAGTATCCTTGAAAAATCTCAAGGGCTTACCATACCTAATATAACTCATAATTAATCACATCCAAGGCATGCGTCATTCTTTCACCACTCAATATCTTTAATAGAGATTACAAGCATAATTCCACATAGCACACCAAGTACAACTGTAACCCTGTTCACACCCAGAAATAAAACATCCATAATTATTGCATGTGCCACGAAACCACAAATAAACGAATTAAAAAACTCTTTAAATATCATTTTACAGGGCCCCCATATGTTCTTTTTATATAACTACACCGCATATAATCAATTTCTTTTCCATTGCCTTCGTAATAATCACAGTTATCAGCACAACAACCTACATCCATTAGACTGATGATACCGGGGCATAAAACTGTTTGATACACAAATTTATCTTTCAAACAACCGGTATAATAATTGTCACAGAGTTGTTCACATAAAGATATACTGTGGAGTTGCTCTGATAATGGACAATATACTGCCTTGACGATCGGTAGATTCAACATAGAACATTATCTCTGTTATGGGTCGTAGATACTTGCTAACATAAGTGTAATTTCATACTTTACCCATTCCGGATCTTCATCCAAGTAAAATTTGAGAAATTCCATTTCAGACTCATTTAATTTTTTTATAATTGTTTGAATCTTTGTTGTATCAGTTTTAAGTTCTGTTCGACGATTTAATTCTGATTCTAATTTCCACAATGGAATTTCTGTTAAATCAATATCAGTTGTCATATTATTCACGCTCATCAATTATGGGGTTATCACCTTTTAATTGTTGTAATAATATAATTTGTTTTATGGGATGATAAAATTTGTGATTATATTATCAAATTATGTTCCATTTGCATAACTGATCGGAGTAGTAACCTTCGAAATGGCGGCAAAATGCTGGAAATGATAGATAATCGTGATAAAGTTTGATTAGTTTGCGCTGGTGGTTATGTAATGAACGGTTGTCAGTAAATTGGCTATGAAATGACTCTACGCTTGATTTGATGTCTTTTAGGTTGTTTATAATCACTATAAATGAGGGCCAGTCAATCATATTTTCAAAGAGTAGTTCATCATCAGTAGATATATGAACAGGAATGCGACCACTTACTAATAATTCGTACATGCGATAATCCCAATTGCCCCATCCGCGAACACTTAAGCCATATGGATGATTTTGCATTTGCTGCCAATATTGATCGTCTGATAGGTGAGCACCTGAAATTTCTATAAACTTGCCCCGGTTAAACTGTTGGACTTTAAGATTAATTTGTGTATTTAACCCTGATAATGCAAGCGCATAAACTGAATTGACACGAGGTAATTGCTGAGGAAATGGTTGTCCATTTGGGAGAAACACCGTGGTGCCGCAAAATTGAACCGATGGGCGTTCACAAAATTCGCTGGGTAATAGCGGCTTTTTGTCCGTTAAATCTTGCACTGTCCATAAAAGTTGTTTAGCACCAGTTCTATCTCTAATCGATTTTGTTATACTCGATCTAAATTCAACACCGTTGTAGCCATCTATTGGAGTATCTGGCGCATCCTGGTGAATAAAAATGCCTGGGTAATCATCCAAATCTGGTATAGCCTGCCTAATTCCAAGAGTTTCATGATTTATGTCATTTTCATTGTAAAATACTTTTGGATAAAATTTATACTTATTTATAAAGTCTGAAACTTCATTAGTCAACTTTTGCATTTCAGGTTCCACTGCTTTTCTAATTTCATAAATGTGAGATTTTTCCCACAAAACATCACCAATAGTCATGATTTATTCCTTTTTAATTTTATATTTTTGTCAATACTGATTTTCACAAATCTTTTTCAAAAGTTTTTAATATCTAGTAGATGATCCATTGCTGCTTTGCGTTTTTCATGTTTTAAATCTTTTAAATATTTGGTTAATGCCTTTATTATGATCACATCATTAACTTTTTCAGTACAATAATCATATTTATTAAACTTTAAAACAGGGATTTCTTCTTTATCAATTATAACACTTATTTGTACAATTGGAGTAGTGGAATTTTCGGAAACTCTAAGACATATATTGGGCCATATTGATTGAAGATAATCAACTATTTTTTGATAAGTCTTTGTCTTTTGTTGATTATATTGATTTAATTTTGCATAGTATGTTAATGTATCAAAAATATGTGTCATTGTTTGTGTATTCTCCTACGTTTTAATTTTTTATAATTCTGTTACATCGCAGTTGTGTAAACACCATTCATCGATGAATTTTTGGGCTGCTTCTTTGGTTAGATATGCACTGCTAATAAGGATTTCTGGATGATTTTTGACACATATGTAGAATTCAGGATCATGTGGAAATTGTGGAATCCATATTGCTTTACTATCATCGATTGAATATGCCCAATTACATAATAATGGTGTTTCAGCAGGAGGTCCACCATCTTGCTCTACAATCAATGTACATTTACCCCCACTATGATGTTCACACTGATGACATACATATGTGTATTGATTCGTATTTATATCATGGAAATCAAAATACTCACATTGTCTATATGTATCTATATTTACCGCACGATTGTAATGTTCTGAATTTTCATCAGATTCAGTCATTCATTTACCTCATAATATCTGCAATATCCAAGTTCATAACAATCAAGATATTCATTGATTCGTTGGTGTTTTTTCTTGCAAAACTGGCACCTCTGATTCTGCGTTTCATACGGTCTATACCAATACGTTATTTCTCCTTCTGTTCTCAATTCAAGGCGTGGGTATGCATTTTTATCGTAGTCTAGATGTTTACATGGCTTTAACTCTTCAGTCATTCCTTTTCCTCTACATCAATTAGTCTCATTTCATTCATATACCGACGGTGCTTGTTTCCTGGACAATACTCACAAATCGGCTCGAATTGTTGGTCTGGCAGGGCATTGCATGAGTAATAATCGTTTTTGATTATCTCATGATTTTTCTCAAATAACCACCTATCACACCCAGCATAATGATGCTCGCCATAATCACATATAGCGGTTATACTGTGAGTGTTTCTAATATTGATGTGGATTGTCATTCCTTTTCCTCCGGTTTACGAAGGGAGAGAATCCATTTTAGAGATTGAAAACCGCCAATTTCATATGAGTTTAGAATATCTGGATCAACCACTTTTGAGTGTAAAGATTGTAATTTAGTATTAATCGCCTCAATCGCCCACGATGGAAGGGTATCGGGTTCAACACGGGTGTTCCACTGTTTTGCTGTTGCTCCACAATACTGGCAGGTATAATGATCCACGCCAGAATGATTGTAGAATGTTTCAATGTCATCAGACCCGCAAAACGGGCAGGGGATTGATTCATCAGTCATTCTCGCACCACTAGGATTATTGGATCTGTCATTATCTATCATTTATACTTCTCTACATCGATCATTATCAGTATCATCTATAAAATTACAAAATTTTGTACATTCTGCCCATACATCCTCCTCATCGTTTTATTTTTCGGGGTGTTTGCAGCACTGGTATTCTTTTCCATACACATAAACAAGTTCATAATATTCACATTCTGGGTGTCAATGTAGCCAATTCATTCTATTCCCTCATTAATTATGAGACATTCAAAGAGTTTCAAATTCTCACCCGGATTTACGATGATTCGCCCAGAAATTCTCAAGTTATATTCTATAGACCTGCCAAATAAGATTGCAATAATTGCACACAATTTATTTTGTGTTCCGATTCTCATTGTATGTTTCAATTTTTTCTGCCATGCCGACGGCAAATCAAGAGCACATATGAAATTTTTAGGTATTACTTTCATTTTTCATCCTCTTTTTTGAGAAGTTCTAATATTGCATTCGTTGTATTCGCACAATACTATATTTCCATTTTCAATATCTTTATAATAACAACAATCTGCACAGAAGTTAATGTCACTAAACATGTTAATTTTAGGACAAAAAACTTCTGCTATAATGCTTAATTTATTAATCATTTTATCACCAGATTCATATTTTTTAATTACATTTCGTTGTCAGATGTTCCAATCATTACCACACCTTTGTAACACACGAATTTCCGGATTCATGTTATTACCATACCTTCAATGTTATGACTTCCATCTGTCATTAATGCAATTTTTCCATTTGGATATACAATTATTTTATCAATTTTCAATGGAAATGAATCCCTTGGTAGAAACGATGCAAATATAGATACTACTCTACGTTCAGCATTATATCCACTAATTCTTACAACAATTTCATTATTATCGTTATTAAGAACAGAAACTGTATTATTGGTAAATATTTGTTCATTTGATCTGTAGTATCTGCAAACAAATTGATCTTGTGATAATGGACATTTTAAAAACACACACACTTCATTTATACACATACCATTATCTAAATAATATTTGCATGTCATTTATTCACCTTTGTAACACACTTAACTCGTAATCTCTACGCCTTTAGCCCTCAAATTCTCAAGACATTCTTTGAGATATTCATCGTTATGTTCTGGGTAGATTCGTTTTCCATCAATACCTTGAATTACCATAAAAGATCCAATTATACCAGATAGGAATTCATGTTCTTTGCATTTCTTACCACGATAACACGGATCCATCCATTGTTCGTCAATTTTATAACCTCTATCATGCATCTCTTTCATTACCAGATAATGATACGCTACCAAATACTCCGGCGGATGCGTAAATACATAATCAACAGTAGAATGTTTCCTGCCCCACCCATTACCACGGAGGGCGCACACTTCCCGGTGAAGGCCGAGAATTTGCTGTCTGGGTAATTTGTTAATTAATGATTGATGCCATAATCTCATGATGTTACCTACAACCATTATAAAAAATTACGGGATAAATGATTGAATTTGATTCATGGTCTGAACCATTGCCGCATATTCTGGATATTGCATCGGGAGGATAATGGAGTTAAATACGGTAAGTGTCAACATAGACAATGTTAAACTAGTTATTGTACCCATCATTAAACCAAAGATTACTATCCATTCTTCAGCATAAATAGGATGTGTTTTAGACATATAATAACAAATTACCATAAATATAGCAAATGTCATTATACCTACAATAACCATCATTGTATTCTGAATCACCACAAATTGTT
The DNA here is from genome assembly GCA_964500195.1 of uncultured Candidatus Saccharibacteria bacterium. Lineage (GTDB taxonomy): Bacteria > Patescibacteriota > Minisyncoccia > Phycocordibacterales > UBA9973 > UBA8515. The sequence goes on from CAZCND010000004.1 coordinate 27,852, forward strand.
GATATTGTAGATTCATTTGATAGATTTGCGATACTGTCATGCCAAGTTTATCAGCAAGTAAGTTAATTTCATTTTCTAACATATACTACTTTCCTTTTTTATACCATAGTATTTAGAAGATAATAATACTTTCTCTAGTTGGGGATACTATTTTTGTTTAGTAATGAGGGGTGAGATATTGGATGCCATGTTGCACCGGTTTTAAGCGGTGATTCATTAGGATATGCAGAAATTGATGTATTTGTATATGTATCATTGCTTAAAAACTGGGTTAATTCTGAAGTGTGAGATTCAAAAATTTCGCCGGGTAATGTAAAATTTAATGTTAAAATTAGAAATAAGAGTATCATTGCTTTGTTAATCATAATGTAAATCCTTTGATGCGGGTTCAAATTGTTTCTAAATCTTCTTCAATGAGTAGTTTTCCATTTTCGTAGACTAGTGGAAGGTCAAATTTACCAGGTTTGCTTTCTTTGCCTTTGGTTGTTTTGCATACATCATACCACTGGTTATTGCGTTTTATGGCACTACATTTGATTGCCCATCTGTTTGTATCGCGATTATATATAAATCTCCATTAGTTTAAACATGTTAGTATACCTCATAATTAGTCTGTCTTTAAATCAATTGATTTGTGCTTTTTTATGAATGCGATGCCATCTTGTGTAAATTTCCACTGGTTACGCTTTGCTTTACTAGTATGACGTCTTATAATTGTAGATTCTCCTGTAGTAACAATATAATTTTTATTTGAAAGACCAGCAATCAATTTCACTGGAAATATATGTTTGACATCGTGGGTATAAAATGGTTGTTTTCCAGTAAAGTTATACAAGTTTACTATATCATCAATATAATTGATCATTTGATTTCTATTAGACATTGAAATTTACTCCTTTTTGATTACCTTGATTGGTTTGCTTATAATGCTCTAATATAGTTAATTTTACTTTTGTTTCCAGTATCAATTCATCTATATTGTTATAATCACTAGTGTTGTTACTTTGATCATCACTTGTTGTACAAAGGTATTTATCAATGTAATACTTACTTTTAGTAGAAATATCACTTGATAATATTGATTCCTTGGTTACGCTACCTGATTTAAATTCTACTTTAGAACTTGTAGAATTTTTAGAATTTGTAAAACCTCTTGATATGTTATAATTTTGCTTACATAATTTACACCATGAATTTAATCCGTCTTTTTTAGAGTGATTTTTACTGAATTCAGATACATTTTTTACCTGCCCACACTTGGAACATTGTTTAGTTGTTACTGCCTTTGATTTGCTTAATGTCATAGATGTAACTATTGTAACTAATAAAATTTAAAAGTTTGCCAGGTAATGTTAAAAAATAGATAGTTTTGGATAGAATAGTTTATATAGATTAATAATCTATCTACGTAATAACAGAGTGAATGAACTCAATGAGTTGTATAAAACCCTGGACACCTAAAAAACTTGCAATTGTTGTTATGATACTGTATAACGCAACTTTGACTTCTAAATTTTCAATGCGATTACAATGATCGATATCTGCTGTGCTACTTGACATTTCTAACTTGTGAATTAAATCCTTTAACGTGCTCATAGCAGTCCGTAATATATTTATCTCATTAAGAATGTTATTTGAATTTTCACGTAACTCATGAAAATTATCATTATTAACTACATTTGACTGACGTAAATCAGTTTCGATACGTATGATATCTATAGATAATCGCTTTTCAAGAGCATCGATAGAATGTTGCAATACATCTAATTCCCGAAGATATAACTCAATTAAATCTTTGAGTGTTATCTTGTCATCCATAAATGGCCCTCGCAATACAAGCGCGTCTATTAAGTGGCAATTCAACAGATGAAATATTATATGATGTGTCTTTTACTTTTACGGTTGATATGTTACAAATGTTAATAGAATCTGGTATAGAATCCAACGCATCCTTACCTTGTTTGTTTGACTCGATAACATTACCATTCTCATCACATATAAATATTAACTCATCGATATTGTCTAAAATAGATTTAAAAAGTGTTTTTGAAGAAGTATAATCCATTTCTTCTAAATCATCATGATAACTATTAAAAAAATCATCTGTAATTTGACGTAGATGAGCAATTGACATTACAATCAAGATGCATATTATTTGTATATAAAGGTAGTGTGTTTTAAGTTACACCATTTGTATATGCCAATTGAATTCTAAAAATGAATTATACTCACTTCAATAGGCCTTTTTTCTTCATGGAAATATTGTGCAAGGAAACCAACGAACTTCAGTCGTTGGAGGAATTGCACACCACTTAAATACATTGTGATTAATAAGATATAATTTCTTTTAACAAACATATAAATACTATGAAAGATAATATATGAATGTGATTAGGTCTTTAAGACTGAAATTAAGTGTTGATAATCCCGATGCATTAATCCAGACGTTCTCTGCTTACAATAGAGCGTTCGAAGTCTGTGCTAACTGGGGTTTTCAAAACAAGAAGTCTAACAAGATCCTGAATCACCAAGCAACCTATGAACTAATCCGAAAAGAGATCCCAGAACTACCTTCTGCATTGCTTCAAGGTGCGCGAGACTGTGCTTGTGAAGCATTGAAATCTACTAAATGTAAGATCTTACCTGTAAGGAAACAATTTTCTGCAATGCGTTACAACCAGAGAGTTGTTACCATTAACTTGATTAAAGGTATTGCAACCATTTCTTCAATTGCAGGTAGAGTGAAAGCACAGTTTAAACTTCCCATAGTTTACGAGAAATATCTATCTTGGAAGTTGAAATCCAGCACTCTCCAGTTCAAGAAACAAACAAATGAGTTTTATTTGATAGTTCAGGTTGAATCTGACGAAATACCTGATCTTGATGAAACTACATTGTTAGGTATTGATCGTGGAGTAAATAACATTGCTGTTTGTTCAGATGGATCTTTTTTTTGGTGCATCTCAAGTTAAAAACGTTAGATGTAAATATCGTAGGTTGCGTGCAAAACTCCAGTCAAAAGGCACCAAGTCTGCTAATCGATTATTGAGAAAACTTAGCGGAAAGGAAAGACGGTTTCAGACTGATGTAAATCACTGTATTTCTAAGGCAATTGTATCTAAACCAGAAACTGTATTTGTTCTTGAAGATCTCACTAGGATCAGACCTAATAAAAAAGAAGGAACTTCAAAAGGTAAACAGAATTTCTGGTTATCAAACTGGTCTTTCTTTCAATTAGAGCAGTTTATAGAGTATAAAGCAGAATCAGTTGGAAAACTGATGATGAAAATTGATCCTGCCTATACTTCACAAGAATGTTCAAAATGTGGGGAAGTTAATAAGAACAGTCGCAATGGGTTGAAGTATAAGTGTAAAAGTTGTGGGTTTGAGTTAAACTCAGATCTCAATGCTGCAAGAAATATCGCTAACCGTGGCATGACTGTGGTTAGCCGGGTGCTGTCAACCACCCTTACGCATCAACACCCGTTAGGTGCAAGCCCACGTTCTTCAGACGTGGGTTGTTGACTACTCTATCTATGATCGATGTGTCGACTATTACGTTTGGGTTATGATTTACTACTCTAAATATGTTGCTCACTTGCTTTACTTTTGTATATTCTTCTACACGCGAACATTTTACTAATGGACACTTTGATAAAATACACTGTTGATTTTTAACCATTACACATGGGGTATTTTCATAGACATTAATAAGCATTTCTGGAGTTACTGCATCTTTATACATTTTATTCATCTCTATTTAATTTAAGGGCTTTTCTAGTTGCATTACATTCAATCAGCATACTATCTGGTTGCAAAAAACTTATATTATAATAGTAAAATATTACCATCCAATCAGTTTTATTATCACTTTGTACACACATGACTTCACCGATAATTATCAACTCCAAATTATATGTAACAATGAAATAAAACCAAAACTAGCCGTTAATCTAATTGGTATATCTCCTAATATACAACAGAATCTATAATATTTGTAATCATGTGAATCTATAATATCACCTTCATTTTTAGCATGTAATATTATATACCAAGTAAAAAATTGCTAATATACTAATTAATAAAAATGTTAGTATTAATTGTGTAAAAAATATACATTTAGTTAACTTCCTTAATAATTTTTGGCTTCTTGTCGTGTGATAAAAAAATGTATGCCAGAAGAACATTCATTCCATCTATCATCGTCAAAATTATCTACTTTAATTGTCTCTCCTATTTTATAAATAAATGATGAATCATACACAGATACAACTATTAGATCAGGATCTATCTGATTACCATTTAAATCAGTTATATCTAATACAATACATTCATTGCATCTACATTTTCTTCCAGTAGCATTAGAACGTTTTGCATCTGACTTAATCAATAACTTTACAATAACATGAACACCTACAGTTTTATACAAACGTGCTTTTTTATATCCGATTATATCTCCTTCTGGCAATATATTTGTAATAGAATCAATATAACTTGGAATATTTTTAGTACTTCTTAAATCTGTATGACTTAAATTAGCATTAGTTAAATTAGCATACCTTAAATCAGCATTAGTTAAATCAGCATGACTTAAATCTGCATGACTTAAATTAGCATACCTTAAATTAGCATTAGTTAATTCAACACCCCTTAAATTAGCATTAATTAAATCAGCATGACTTAAATCAGCATACCTTAAATCAGCATACCTTAAATTAGCATTAATTAAATCAGCATACCTTAAATTAGCATACCTTAAATCAGCACTTCTTAAATTAGCATTAGTTAAATTAGCATTAATTAAATCAGCATACCTTAAATTAGCATACCTTAAATCAGCACTTCTTAAATTAGCATAACTTAAATCAGCATACCTTAAATCTGCTCTTTTGCCATTAATATCTCCATTTAAGTATTTTTCATGAATATCTAAAATGGATTTTAATTCTTCTTGTGTAATAGTTTTTAATATCATTGTAATTTATTCCCAATTAATTGTTATAGTTTCCAGATTTGTGGCTTAAGTTTATGTTCTTTAAATACTTTAACATTTCTACCTTTTAATTCTTGTTCTGCAATGATAGTATAAACATCATCTTCATCTGATGTTATGCCCACTACAACAGGTGTATCGTTGATGATGGATAATATTACATACGTTGTCATGATAATCACAGTAAAGGTGAATTACTCCCTGCCTACGTGAGTAGTGGACTTCCAGGTGCTAAAGTTAAATTGAGTCCTTTTTGAGTAATTGAGCGCCCGCGACTGCTGACCTCAATGTAACCATTTTTAACGAGATATGGTTCGATAAAGCGTGTTATTTCTTCACGTGGCTTGTTTAGAATAGTTGCAATACGATCAATGGACATACCACTCATAAAGTTGTCTGCTAACAAATCAATGTATTCTCGTTGTGTACGAGTTAGTCCATGTGGATCAATAGCCATTATCTTAAAGCATTCTATTACATCTGATAATGTAATTTTATTAATCTGTTTAAATTGTGCAAATGTAACTATCCTTCTTAATGATTCTACTGCAACTCTAGCAACACCGTTCGACGACTCGGCAATTTGCTTACATGCATCATATGTAATGTCCATATTACAATGTAACTGTACAATCTTAATAAGTTGCTCTTGAGTATATGGTAGCAATTCAATTTTAAATGGAAACCTATCAATAAAACTGTCTGTGAGTTTAAACATGTCGGTAGTTGCTGCAATGATGGTAATTTTCGCAACAGGCCATGCTAACTTTGTCTGTGTAGGACTAGTAACATGCATTACATTATCTTGTATAATGCTATACAACATCTCTCTGATAACTGGTTTAATTGCATGAACTTCATCAATAAAGAGGACATCTCCATCTTTTAAACTTTTAATGTCTTTTACTATTGTTCCGTCGTTGTTAATCTTTGGTCCAAATAGCACACAAAATTTACCATGTGGGTTATACTCCTTATGAATCAATTCAGCAAGTGCAGACTTTCCAAGACCCCCGGCACCATACAAAAATATATGTTTTAAAGGTTCACCTGTAACTTTTGAAGCCCCAATTGCAAATTTAAGCGTATCAATGATAGAACTATCAGCAACAAAATCATCAAGTGAGTTTAACTCCTTTTTATCTACACTTTTATCTATACTTTTATCTATACTTTTACCCATAATACCATCCCTCTTTTAAATAAATATTTGATTTAATTTAACAAAATCTTAAAGTCCAATAAATGATTCTTCAATATGTTGTATAGTAGGTTCTACTATATCAATTGCTTTAGAATCATCATAGTAATGAGTTATTAATGTTTTAGGAGTTCTATTTCTTAAATATGCAACATCATTACAATATATGCCCATAATTTTAGACATATTAAAATTTATTTTATAATCAAATTTATCAACCGGTTCTATTTTATATGGCTTATTAACTAAAATAATTTTATTATCTAATGTTAATAATTTTCCAAATGTATTGGTATATTCGTTAGGCCTGTATGGCTTAATTTCTTTGTTGAATAATGATTGATATAGCATATAAACTACCATATCAAATTTATCAACTACGATATAAGTATCTTTTACATTATGATCGACCAAACTTAACAACACATCATTAAATTCTGCATATGACTGAATGAATATACTTAATAGATTTGGATAATATTCATCGTATAACCTTCCGGGCATCTCAAGCGTAGAAATATTATATATTACTTTGTCTTTTGTATCACGAAATAAATAAAACGGATTAAGATTTGGATCCTTAATAAGACCTAATATATAACCATTTGTCATTTTCATCACTTATGAACCCTATAATCAATTTCGATGCTTGGATCTTGATAATCTAGTTCAATTAATGGAGACAATTTATTCATGTGGTCAATGATTATTTCATCTACATCTTCATAGTCTAAATATTTACCATCACAATCTATATCATCTGAATATGATACAACGATACTAAACTTATTAGACTCATCTATTTTAAAGGTAATATCATCAAATTCAAGATCGTTAATACCTAATGTATCTCGTATTATACATGGTATATCTTCAACTTTTTCATCAATATCCAATTCACTTTCATAGAGAAATGAAACTGTAAATGAAATTACAACATCAAAATCACCAGGAATGTTAGATACCCCCGGTGGATAATCCCAACCAAAATTTACCATTGTTTAATCACTCCTAATATTATTTAACTTTTCTTCAAGTTTTTCATTAAATTCTTCCATTTTTTTATTTTCTAACTATATAAGGCATCCAAGATAAAAATAAACAATGCAACACCAAATTATATAATTCCAAAAATAAGAATAACAGGAACATTTGTCATTGTTTCACTCTTTGTTGTCTATAACTTTAGTTTTAATATCTATCTTTATAATCTTTATTTATGTAGATTTAACAACAGATTATGTGTCGTTTCTGCAAATTGAACATATAAATTGTATGTACGTGGATCACGTTCTCTACCTAGTGCATTAGTTATCATCGTGAGTTCATCTAAATTGACAGTTAAATTTATGGTTGCATCTAATATTTTTACTTCCATGGATACCACCTTAAAATGATTCATAATTCTCTGAATATAGATCAAGGGCTTCATCTTTATCAATGAAGTTTGTTTTTGTTACTATAAAATCATCAAAATCTGCATAAAAATTGTTAAAAATATAATCTAATACATTATATGGACCAACTTCTAATAGCAGATCATTGATTTTATTCAATCGGTCAATGTGTAAATTTGTCATGTGTGACATGTTTTTCATCCAGTTTTATTCTTACTTATATAAACTACTTATATAGACTAGTATTGATTATAATTATAATTGTCACTCGTTGAAATAAATTCAAAATTATCTAAATTTACAAACCCTGTGAACTACCAACTATCCAATCTGATAATAATATTATTTCACCAAATGGTAAATCATAATTATTGTCAACATCATTTTTCTTAATTAAATCTTCCATCATTAGTAATCACCCCTTGTTTTAGTTATATTATAATATACTTCGCTACAATAATTGGAAGGTGCTGCTATAGAGTCCCATGCAATACTGCACCTATCTCTATCTAAAATATCTATGAGAATGCCTTCCTTATATTCGTAAACACATACATCATACGGATTTATAAATGCATTTAGATTTTTTGTTAAAAGATACTTTGCACATACACACGGATGTTCATAACCAAGCATAAGGTTACACATATGATCAACAATATATGCAGAATTAGTAATAATTGCAATACTCATACTAGATAGATAATTTTGAGAATCAATAATAAATTCTTCCAACCACCTCATATGCTCCCATGGGTGGTTAAAAAGTTCTGGAAATAATACATAATTATCTGAACCGGTCAAATCAAGAATTTCATTTTGAATATGAGAATCATTTAAATGATCGCCTATAACAATAATAAGTTTCATTGGCATAACTCCTTAAACTTTAGAATATTCATTTCATCAATCCACACAACCTACTATGTCATTGATTATCATTTTATCATGGAGATTGGGATTATAATCTAATACTGTAAATTTGTGCTCAAAATCCCTTATGAAATTACCACGAACGTGTTCATCAAACTTCCATGTAACTTTATTATTTTGAATGTTACACTTATACCAAGACATACCTTTTGGAGTGTCTAATACTTTGAACCAGTTAACACATCTAACACCATTAAATGATGTTATCATCTTTATAATATAGAAATTTTTAACCATAAAACACCTCTTAATTTAAATATGCTATATGTCAACTATAGTAATAGGAGAATGTTTTAATTCTCTGAAATCACCAGAAAAGTAATTATATGTTAATGTTCGTCCATTGTCCATTGATAATACATGATCACCACAATAAGGGCATGCCATATGAGTAGTCATGCCTAACCTTCCACTACTATCATCATACTCATACAACGTTACAGTTGTGTGTCCACGTGCAATAATACCTCTATTGCAAGAAGGACACAAAATACCAATATCATCAAATTCATTCATAACATCACTCAATTAATCCACATTCCCTAATCCTGTGAAATTTATTTGCAATTGGCTTTAAAGATTCTTGATAATGTTTTAATTCTTCTGAATCTTCACAATTAGTTACATCTAATCTGCACATATGATACGCTAATTGTGCAAATAATCTCATATCACATTTAATATTAAATGATCCACACCACAACGGAAATGATGAAAAATCCAATTTAGCACAACTTAAATCAGCATACCTTAAATTAGCATACCTTAAATCAGCATGACTTAAATTAGCATACCTTAAATCAACATCTCTTAAATCAGCATACCTTAAATCTATATGACTTAAATTAGCACCTCTTAAATCAACACTAGTTAGATTAGCATAACTTAAATTAGCATAATTTAAATCTGCATGACTTAAATCTGCTCTTTTACCTTCTGGATCATTATTTAAATACTTACTATGACAATCTAATATTGATTTTAATTCTTTCTGTGTAATAGTTTTTAAGTTGTCCGATGTCATTGTTTGATCTCCTTTCTGGGTATTTTTGGTTAAAAAATATATTCAGGACTCGAACCTGTTAATATATTTGAAGTTTAAAACTTATTTTTGATCTACTGTAAGTAAGTTACCATATGCCCTTGGACGACTGAAAACCCCGTTCACATTGGAGTTTAAAACTTATGTTTGATCTACTGTAAGTAAGTTACCCTGCTACTTATTGTGTCCTTACTGGATCACGGCATCTCTCATTGGTAAGGCTACTTTGTGACAGACCTTATTATTCCAATGGTCATAAGTTACTACAATCTTTCAATCGTAGCAACCTGATCTATACTATGATCTACGAGATGATAAATTATTCTATGTGAGTATTTAAACTTTATGTTTACTTAAAGTAAATACTTCAAACTAAAGGATAAAATAGATAAATGCCTTGTAACTAACTGCGCTATTCTGTTACATTCAATGTAATTTTATTAGTGAGGTACATTGTCAACTACTCATGACTGAAGTCACGAGCATGTAGAGAATACAAAATATTCTTTACAATTTAATTAGTTTCGATTCAAGTTTAACCACTTGACAAGAAACAGGTCGGTAGACGCGACCACTACTGATTATCTGTTTTACAACAGAATCACTGGATACTTTTCTCAGGATATTCAATGCTCCATTCACATCAGCATTGATGAGTTTTCCACATCTGGATTGGAACAACCCTCGTTTCTTACGATTGTTAGATTCGGGTTTCTGGATCGGATCGAGAACTAATGCATCAGTTTTTGAAGTGTATGCTTCATCAACAAGATGATACATAATCCCTACTAATTTGCATTTTGCCTCAAGTTTAGACTTGAACTTACCCCAAGGAGTATGACAAATCTGCTGATTATTCTCCTTCCCTTTATTGATCCCTATTTTCATTCCTTTGAGTTCACCAATCACAAGATTACCGATATCATGATTTTTACAGTGTTCAATGATAGAATGAACAACTTTGTTCATGAAATCGTCTATTTGTCTGGATCGTTTTAACCAGAGATTGTTAATCTTATTAGTTGATCGCTCGATACCTTGTTTATCCTTAATACTTTGATATTTACTAATCTCTTTGTTGTAGTACCGGTTCAATGATTTAATGTACTTACCATCATAAATGATAGCAGTCCCAGTAACTGAATCCACACAGGTAGCAAAATTGTTGATTCCGAGATCAATACTCATCCAGTTATCTTGGTTTAACCTAGATTCTTCCTTAACTTCATATACCCATTCAGACTTATAAAACTTACCTCCGTGAATGGGGAGTATTCTTAACTCAATCAATTGGTTTGGGTTGATATGAGCAGGAATAGGGATACGGAACTCTCCTCTCTTGAGGTTATGTTCTTTTCTGAACTCATGAGAGAGAGGGATAATAGCTTCATGGTTATGACAACCAACTTCTCTTGCAGGGAATACCAAAGCAAATCTTCCATTTTTTGGTAAATAATGAGGTAAGTTAACTTCTGCTTGATACCATCCTTTATCTTTCTTCTTCTTAAGTGAAGAAAAAGATTTCATAGATCGTTCAACTATCTTCAGAATCTGGTCTGCTGCACAAGTTGCAAGGATTTTATGATTCTCATTACTTTTGCATTTTCTCCATAATTCACTGAATTTCAATACAGTATTATTTCTGAAGAAATGTTGTCTTGACATGTATAATCCGTAATTATACATGTTCTTCGAGAGAAATGATAAGGTATCAACTACTTTATACTGCTCTTTGGATAACCTCAAAACATTACAAGTAGTAAGTATCATATACTTTATCCACTAATAATATATATGTAATAGTATTTATACTTATGCTCAATTCCCCTCACCACTGAAGTGGAGAGCACCCTTGAGCAAGAGATCGTGGATAACTTTATATAGTATTAGGATCTAACTAGTATACTGCATAAAGCGTGAGAAACTTTATTAGTGCCCAAAGAACAAGAGGAAGAAACCTTTTTCTCTTTCTTTTGTTATGGAGTGTGACTGCGGCTTCGCCTTGTCGTGTAATTTTATCAGTTGCCAAATCAATACCTTTGTAACTCTCACTTGGTAACTAATGTTGATTAACAATTATACATTAACTTGTTGTTATGTTAGATACCAATTGGTATGGTTATTATACATTATCTGATATCATTTTAGAAACTAATTGATATGGTAACTAATATTGGTTAACTAGTAACGTTTTTGTTAAGATATCTACTTGGTAACTACTATACATTAACATAAAAATAGAATAGTGTTTGATCTCATTCATATAGGATTACATCTCTTGATAGTGTAAGCCTCCATATACCATCGCTATGTGGTCTCTTACTTTGTTTGACTAATATGTCATCTGCTATAAACTTTCGATGTATAGACATGTTATAGTCGTGTATAAGCAATGTTAAATCCCTATACGTAAACTCTATCTTATTACCATACCTATGATATATCTTACTGATCATGTCTCTATAGTGATAACATAACTGTCCTTGTTTAAACATGGAGTAATAGTGTTAGTTGTAATAATATAAATAGATAATCAATGTTATATATTACGGGACTTCGCTCAAGAAAGCCCACTTCTTTAGATGTGGGATGAATTGAGCAGGTAGAGAAAGTTATAAATATTAAGTGGATAAATACTTATATGCAATGTCACTTAAAGCATATAAGTTCAGAATATATCCTACTAAGGCACAAGAGACTGTGTTAGAGCAGACTCTTGAGACTTGTCGTAGAGTATATAATAAAACTTTATCTTTAAGAAAAG
>CAZCND010000005.1:0-39301 GCA_964500195.1 uncultured Candidatus Saccharibacteria bacterium
AAACACGGATATTTTAGTGCTCTAAAATTCCTATGCTCGGACCGTCGTCCTCCGCTATGTTTTTTGAAACAACAATCTTTTCCGCTCGGTAGCTGTATTTCACCTCGCTCCAAAGATTATTGTCCCAAAAAACACGGATATTTCAGTGCTCTGAAATTCCTATGCTCGCGTCGACACGCTCCGCAAAGTTTTTTGAAACAACAATCTTTCCTGTGAGGCTAATTAGGAGTTGTGTTTAGTTATTATTTTTGGTTTCTTAATAAATATAAATATTGCCGGTTCGTCTAATGGTAGGACACATCCCTCTGGAGGATGTTATCGGGGTTCGAGCCCCTGACCGGCAGCCCCTCCTCCTTTCAGTCGTTAGGGCCTTCGGTTGTGACATGATAAACAGAAGGAAAGCACTAACGAGTGAAACAGGAAATATATAATTAAAAATATGTCATTAGATTTGGAAAACTTTGAAGAAATAAAAACAAGTGGTGAGTCTTTTTACAAGAGTATAGAAGATGTTTATTGTCCTTATTTTAAAGAAAAAATATCTTTTAACTCACAAGGTCTTGAACATTTAAAATTTAAACAACGAGATGTTGCAAGATTAAAACAAGATCAGTATATGCGTTTCAAACTTATTAATCTTGCCCCAGAAATTATAAAAATATCGTCTAGTATTCAGGGGATATGGGAGACAAAAAAATTTGAACATGTTAAAACAAAAAGCAAATGGAAATATGTATTAAAAAATGTCACTTATTATGAATTTATTGCAGTAATCAACAGGAATAGAGCAAGAATTATTATAAAACAAATTGAAGATGGAAAAAAGATTTTTTGGAGCATAATTCCTTTTTGGAAAATGAACGAAGATACAATGACAAGAATACTTCATGAGGGGAATCCAGAAGAAGATTAAAAACAAAAAACCCACCTGTCGGTGGTTTCTTTGTTGGTGCTTGGCTACAGCTTAATGCCGTGAGAGGGCGAACCCTCCAAACACCTATAAAGACTATATCATATTTTTAATGTAAAGTAAAGTTATCCACAGATACATATTAGTGCTCTTGATACGTCGTTTTGGTCTAATAAAAATAGTCAAAATAGCATTACAGGGCAAGGAACTAAAAAGTTCTAGCTCGAGATGCTCAGCAAACGGAATTTTTTAAAAAGGAGTATTGGATGTATAATTATTTATATGGAATCTAAAAAACGATACAAAATAGTGGTATTTGTTCCAGAGGAATATGGTGATAAATTGCGTGAGGCCATAGGGAATGCTGGAGCTGGAAAAATAGGGAATTATTCGCATTGTTTATTTACCACCAAAGGTTGTAGTTCTTTCAAACCGCTTCCTGGTGCTAATCCTTTCATCGGTAATGTTGGAAAAACAGAGGAAGTTAAAGAGGATAGGATTGAGACACTTTGTAAACCAGAAAAATTAAACGATGTTATTAAGGCAATAAAAGAGGTTCATCCTTACGAGGAACCCGCAATCGACATCTATTCTATTGAAGTTTTTGAATAAAATTAAAAATGTTACAATTTAAAGAGGTCATAAGTTTATTAGAAAAATAAAAATAAAAAAATATGAAAAAAGGATACAGTGGTAATATAGAAAAATTAACTTTAGAAAATGATAATTTTAGAAAGGTCCTATACACAGGAGAACACAGTCAACTTGTTTTAATGAATCTTCTACCCAGTGAAGAAATTGGTTTAGAAGTTCATGAGGAAAATGATCAGTTTTTTAGATTTGAAGAAGGTGAAGGAAAAGTTATTATTGATGAAACAGAATACAATGTGGCTGATGGAGATGCCGTTGTTGTTCCAAGTGGGGCAAGACACAATGTGATAGCAGGAGAGAAAGGATTAAAGCTCTACACTATTTATTCTCCAGCACATCACAAAGATGCAATTGTAAGAAAAACAAAAGAAGAAGCAGAAAATAATGAAGCAGAATTTGATGGAGTAACTACAGAATAAAAAATACGGCGCCTTTATTTGGGCGCCGTTATGTTTTTACTTAATCAGATTTGCTACTTCTCCCATAGAGTTAACTTTGGTTACTCTTGGGATGTCTTCATCCCCAAGAGAGAAAATTATCTTTCCCTCAGGGCACAAAGAAGTTATTTTTTTAATTGTTACAGAGTTACAATTTCTGAATAAGATAATATCTCTCTGGATAATTTGTCTTTTCAGTTCTTTGGGATTATTGATCTTCTTATTAAAGAAGAAAATTTTTACGGGTATTTTATTTCCTTGAGAGAGAATATCAATGGTTGATTTAATATAATCTCTCTCTCTTTTTTTCTTAGAGAAAATTTCTGAAAAGATTACTAAAATAGATTGATTTTTTTTCATTATATTTTTTTTTAAAGGTTTTGCCGTATTATAAATTATTTCCTAACAAAGTCAATAGTTTAGGGTAATGTAATTTTAGATGGTATAATTACTCTAATGAAAAATAAAGCAAAAAAGGACAATATTTTTTACACTCAAAAAGGAGATAATGGAGACACCTCTTTATTTCATTGTGATCAAAAACGCATTTCTAAGAGCTCAATTATCATAGAGTCACTTGGTTCGCTTGATGAACTTAATGCTTTTATTGGTTTAACTAAACTAGAAGAAGAAATCAAAGATATAAATTTTAAAAAATTAAAATTTGATAAAATTTTAGAAAACATACAACAAAATCTTTTTATAATTCAAGCTGAGATTGGTGGATCTAAGATGTTAATAAAAAAGAGTGAGATAAATAAAATAGAAAAAATTATTAATGATATCTCTTTAGCTCTTCCTCCCGTTAAGAGTTTCATAATAGCTGGTGGTTCACTAGCTAGTGCTAAATTAGATTATGCGAGAACACTGGCTCGTAAAACAGAAAGAAGGGTGGTGGCATTGAGAGATGAGAAAACTAGAAAAGTTGGCAACAATACTATTTCATATTTAAATAGATTGTCTAGTCTTCTTTATGCCCTGTCTCGTTTTGCCAATTTCTTTTACAAGAATGAAGAAAAAGTTCCACATTATGGTAAAAAATAAATATGAACGAAGAAGATAAACTTTTAGTTGAAAATTATTTAAATGGTGATGAGTCCGCTCTAGAGAAATTAATTAATAAATATTTTTCATTAATATATAACTATATATCTCGTTTAATATCAAAAGATGAAGCTGATGATTTAGTCCAAGATGTTTTTGTTAGAGTTTGGAAAAATATAAAAAAAATAGATTTTAATAAAGCCAGTTTCAAAACTTGGATTTTTGCAATTGCAAGAAACGCAACTGTTGATTATTTTAGAAAAAAGAAATCTATACCTTTTTCTTCTTTAGATAGAGACGGAGAACCTTTTTCAGAAACCATAGTAGATGAAAGTTTATTAATTGAACAAGATATTTTAAAGACCGAAGATTTAAATGTTTTAAATAAAGCATTAAACAAAATAGATGAAAAATATAGAGAGATTTTGATTTTATACTACCAGGAAGATATGATTTTTAAGGAAATAGGGCAGTTGCTTAATAAACCACTAAACACTGTAAAGAGTTATCATTATCGGGCGATTTTGAAGTTAAGAGATTTTTTGCAAGATATGCACCAAAATTGATTTTGGATCGTATATATAAATGTAATGGAAAAAGATTTAAATTTATTGTTTAAAAAAATTACTCTTGAACCAGATTTATCATTAAAAGATAGAATTTTGGGAGTGATAAACTCAAAAAGAAAAAGAAGAGCTCATCTTTCAATTTTTGCTTACCTTGGTTCCAGTTTTGTTTTTCTTGCCGGAAGTATCTTTTCTTTTCGGTTCTTAATTAAGGGTTTGAACTCTTTTGGTTTTTTTGAGTATATGTCTTTGATGTTTTCAGATGGTTCAGCTTTGGCTTTGATCTGGAAAAATTATTTTTTGACCTTAGTAGATTCTTTGCCTGTTGCTAGCCTAGGGTTATCAGTGTTTCTATTATTTTTGTTATTTGTATCTATCAAGAAGGTCTCTTATTCGTTTAAAAATTATAATTTAAAAGCTTTAGCTTAAAAAATATGGAGAAATTTTTTAAAAAGATTTTTGAATCAAAGACTTCTAAAATTATTATTAGTCTTTTGGGTTTGTTGGTTTTAATTTTATTTGCTTTTAGGGCGGGAATATCTGTAGGTCATAAGAAAGCTATGTTTCGTTGTGATTGGGGGAGAAATTATGAAGCTAATTTTGGACCAGCAGGACCGGGTCCTTTAATGAGAGAGCCATTTATGGAACTTATGCCAAATGCACATGGATCAATAGGGAAAATCATAAAAATAGATTTACCTAGTATCGTAGTTTTAGATGAAAA
Organism: uncultured Candidatus Saccharibacteria bacterium; assembly: GCA_964500195.1. GTDB lineage: Bacteria > Patescibacteriota > Minisyncoccia > Phycocordibacterales > UBA9973 > UBA8515. The sequence goes on from CAZCND010000005.1 coordinate 4,333, forward strand.
AGAAAATACTGAAAAAATAGTTTTAATTAATGAAATGACCGAAATACGGGAAGCGAGGGGTTCTTCCAAACAAGAAGATTTAAAAATTGATGAAAGGGTTGTTATTATTGGTGAGCCAAACTCTCTTGGTCAGATAGAGGCTAAATTTATAAGATTGTTCCCAACCCCCTCAAGGGATTTAAGAGCTAAATAAAAATGATGAAAAAAATAAAAGAATTTATTATCAAACATAAAATTTTAAGTTTAATTATCTTTCTGTTAGTTGTAGGTTTGGTCATATTTTTTGTAGTTAAGAATGAAAAAAAAGAAGAAGTTAGATATGTTTTGGCCGAAGTTGGTCGTGGAGATATAGTTACGACGGTAACGGGAACCGGTCAAGTTGAATCTCTTAATAGTTTGGAGATAAAACCAGAGACTTCTGGTAAGGTTAATTATGTTGGAGTTAAGGAAGGTCAAGAAGTTAAAAAAGGAACATTGATTGCTAGCATTGACTGTAAAGATCAGAAAAATTCTTTGGAAAGTGCAAGGTTGTCTTTAGAGAAATTAATTACGGCAGACCCATTGTCTGTTTTAAAAGCAGAAAACAACTTAGATGGTTTATACAACTCAAGCTGGAATGATCTAACCTCGTTTATGAACGAAGTAAACAATATTTTTACTGAAATGGAAGATTTTTATGTCTCAGGTGGGTTTCTTAGTTATAGCAATACTTCCTCTTTAAAATCGGTTGGAAGGGAAAAAATAAATTCTTCTCTTGATTTGCTAGAACAAGCAGAAAGAAAGTTTGATGATTTAGAAGAAGAATATCAAAATTTATCTAAACTAAGTGATAAGCAAGAGATATTAGAATTAATGAACAAAACGTTAGAAGTTGCTAAAATTATTTCATCTTCAGTTAAAGGAACAGAAACAGCTACAAACTATGTTATTGAACGCAAAGATGAAACACTTACAGACAGTGAATCTTCTTCAGCCAGAGACAGTGTTTCTTCTTGGTTGAATAAGATAAATAGCCATGTAAATACGCTTAGTTTAAATATTAATTCAGTAGATGAAAGCACCAAATCCCTAGAAGAAACCAAGGCGGGAGGGGCTGATGAATTAGACATCAGATCCTCAGAGCTTTCTGTTCAAAACAAGTTGGATGCCTATAATGATTGTTTTACCAGAGCTCCTTTTGACGGGATGATAACAAACTTAACCGCTAAGGTTGGGGAGTTTTCTAGCTCATATGGGACATTAATAACTAAACAAAAAATAGCCACAGTTTCTTTAAACGAAATAGATATAGTTTCTGTTTCTGAGGGGCAAAATGTTAACCTTACATTTGATGCGATAAGTGGTTTAACTATTCAAGGAGAAGTCAATAAGATATATTCTGTCGGTAATGTTAATTCCGGTGTTGTTTCTTATGATGTTGAAGTTATGTTTAAACAAGATGATGAGAGAGTTAAAACTGGTATGAGTGTTAACCTAGAAATAATTACTAATTCTAAGAAAGATATATTGACAGTTCCAAGTGAAGCAATAAATACAAGAAATGGTAAATCGTATGTTGAGGTTTTTGAAATTCCCGTGGAAAATACTGCTAACCCAAACGGAGTGATTGCGACTTCTAAAATAATCAGAAAAGAAATAGAGGTTGGAATAACTGATGATACTTTAACAGAAATTATTTCTGGTTTAAATGAAGGAGATCAGGTAATTTTAAAAACAAGTTCAGAGCAAGGAGTAGGCTCACTTTCTGGAGGATCGACAAATAATAGAAACGAAGGAGGAATGATTCCTGGTGGAGGAGTTAGGATGGGAGGATCAGCTATGGGTCCTATGATGAGATAATATGATTGAAATAAAAAATGTCACAAAAACATATAACCCTTTAGGTCCAGAACCGTTTCAAGCTCTTCGGGGAGTTAGTTTTACTATAGAGGATGGAGAGTTTGTCGCCATTATGGGGCCATCTGGTTCTGGAAAATCAACCTTGATGCATATCTTGGGAGCTTTAGATACTCCTACAAGCGGAAAATATTTCCTTGACAGGAAAGATGTTTCTACTTTGTCAGACGATCAATTGGCCGATATTAGACAAGATAAAATCGGCTTTGTGTTTCAGTCTTTTAATTTACTTCCTCGAACTACAGTTTTGAAAAATGTAACTCTTCCTTTGGTCTATGAAGGAATTTCAAAAATAGAGAGAGAAAAAAGAGCAATAGAATCTCTTAAACAAGCCGGATTGGATGAGTCTCATTTTCATCATTTATCAAATCAACTTTCTGGAGGACAAATACAAAGAGTGGCTATAGCTAGAGCTTTAGTAAATAATCCTTCTATTATTTTAGCCGATGAACCAACAGGAAATTTGGACACAAAGACTGGCAATATTGTCTTAGAGACATTTAAAAAACTTAATAAAGAATATGGTAGAACTATTGTTTTAATTACTCACGAACAAGATGTTGCCGAACACGCCGATCGAATACTTTTTATAAGAGATGGTCTTTTGACCGATAAATAAAATATGAAAACAAGAGATTTAATTAGTGAGACATTTGTTGCTCTTAGATCAAATAAAGCAAGAACTGGTCTGACAATGCTTGGAATTATCATTGGCATTGCTTCAGTTATAACCATGACGGCTATTGGTAATGGGGCTAAAAAAAGTGTAACAGACAGTATCGAATCCATTGGAGCAAATTTAGTTACAGTTTCTCCTGGGGCAATTAGATCATTTGGAGGACCTCAAGGGTCTAGAGGAGGAGCAAAAACATTGACCATAGAGGATGCAGATGCCATAGCTTCAGAGGTTGATCATATTTCAGCAGTAGTTAAAGTCGTAAATTCTCAGCAACAAATAGTGGCTTATGGTAACAACACTAATACAAGTATTATAGGGACAGAATCTTCTTATGCTTCCGTTCGAAATGTAGAAATTGCTGAAGGAAATTTTATTTCAGATCAAAACATAGAGAAGACTGCCAAGGTGGCTGTTCTTGGAGCAACTGTTAGAGATGATCTTTTTGGAGAAGATGAAACTGGGATAGTTGGCGAAAAAATTAGGATATCTGGAACAGAATATAAAGTAATTGGGGTAACTGCTTCAAGTGGGGGAGTTGGCATTATGAGTAGTGATGATACAATATATATTCCTTACACTACAGCGCAAAGATATTTAACAGGTAACAAATATTTATCAAGCATATATATCTCAACAGAAAATTCTGATTATTCTTCACAAGTTCAAAGTGAAGTCGAGACATTACTTTTAAAGAGGCATAAAATAGATAATATTGATAATGCCGATTTTTCGACATCTAATCAGGCCGATATGATAGAAACAGTTTCTGAGGTCATAGGGACATTTACTGCTTTTTTGGCTGCGGTTGCAGCCATCTCTTTGATTGTTGGTGGAATTGGTATAATGAATATGATGTTGACGACAGTAACGGAAAGAACTAAAGAAATAGGTTTAAGAAAATCAATCGGAGCTAAGAAGAGAGATATTAACAATCAATTTTTAGTGGAAGCAATAACTTTAACACTAGCAGGTGGAATTATTGGAGTAATTTTAGGTTGGGTAGTATCTTTTACTCTTAGCTATTTTGATGTAGTAGATACCCAAGTTTCCATTGGCTCAGTCTTTTTGTCTTTTGGAGTTTCGGCTTTGATTGGTATTGCTTTTGGATATTATCCAGCCAGAAGGGCGGCTAATTTAAATCCGATTGATGCTCTGAGGTATGAGTAATTGACCAACTCTTATTAGTTTGGTTATAATATCAACATATGAAAAAAGATACTAATGTGGATTATCGTAAAAATCGTATTTCGTGGGATGAATGTTTTATGAGAATGGCTCATTTAATTGCCGAAAGATCACCTGATCCATCAACTCAAGCAGGAGCAGTGGTCGCTAGTCAAAATAATGTAGTGACGGGTGTGGGTTATAATGGTATGCCAAGGGGTGTAGAACTTGAAGATGTTCCATGGGAACGAGAAGGTAATTTTGAAGACACCAAGTATGCTTATATTTGTCACGCAGAAGAAAATTCCATATACAACGCCAATAATAGTACAAAAGATTGTAAGTTGTACTGTACTCTTTTCCCTTGTAATGAATGCGCAAAAACAATAATTCAAAATGGTATAAAAGAGGTAATTTATGATAGTGATAAATATTCCAATGATCCTAAATTTAAGGCAGGAAAGAAACTTTTAAAATTAGCAAATATTAAATTAAGGCAATATTCTCCAAAAGGAAATGGAAAATAAAATGATACTAGCAATAGTTGGATTACCCGGCTCAGGAAAAACCGAGTCTTTAGAATATTTAAAAGAAAAATTAGGTTGGTCTAAAATATATTTTGGTGATGTAACTTTTGATCGAATGAAAGAAAGGGGAATAGAGATAACTGAAGCCAACGAAAGAATAATAAGAGAAGGTTTTAGAAAAGAGCTAGGAATGGGTGCTTATGCAATTTTGAATATACCAAAAATAGAAAAACTATTTCAAGAAGGTAGTTTGTTTATAGAAAGTTTATACAGCTGGGAAGAATTTTTAGAAGTTAAGAAATTTTTTGGAGATTCTTTTAAAGTTTTGGCAATATATGCTTCTCCGGAAACAAGAATAGCTCGTTTAAAAGGAAGGCCTGTTAGACCGCTAACAGAAGAAGAATTGGTTTCTAGGGATTATTCACAAATAGAGAATCTACATCAGGCTGGACCAATAGCTCGAGCTGATTGGACGGCAGTGAACGAAGGATCCAAGGAAGATTTAGAAAAAGAATTAGATAAGGTTATTTTTCAAATTAAAGAAAAATTAAATCTTTAAATATTCCACAAAAGAATAGCCTAATTCATCTTTAAGAGAGGGAGAAAATTTTTCCTCTTTTATTTTTTGCCATTTATCTTTATCTATTTTTGGAAAAAAAGTATCAGCATCTGGGAAGGAGGCATCAACATGGGTAATATATAACTTATCTACTTTATCTATAAAAAGATTATAAATTGTTCCACCGCCGATTATAAAAACCTCATCTTTTTCATTTTTAAAGTTATTCTCTAATTCTTCTATGGAATGAAAAACTTCAATACCATTTTCTTTGAAATTATTATCTAAAGTTAAGACAATATTTCTACGATTTGGTAAGGGTTTACCGATGGATTGAAATGTTTTTTGTCCCATGACCACAGGATGACCTGTGGTTATTTCTTTGAAATGTTTTAAATCGGTAGGTAAATTCCAAAGGAGCTTATTGCCTTTACCAATTTCATTATTTTTTCCTATAGCTCCAATTATAGATATCATATATTTAATTTACTAACTATATCTCTTGCAATTTCTTCAATCTGCTTACTCCTATCATCGTTCCCTTCTAGTCTTTTGTTTTCAACTTCTATAATGTTAGGTTTGTGTATTTCGTTTATTAAGTTTTCCGCTTCTTCTTCTTTTTTCACTCTTTCTATAACCTCCTGTTCATCTTTTGGGTCGTTGACACTTGGCACTATATTTTCCCTAATTCTTCTTTCTTCTAAGTTTGCCCAAATATCTTTTGGGTCGGAATGAATAAATATTCTATTTCCTGAAGCTACTCCTTTAGTTAATGTTCCGTTTTTTAAAAAAGAAACAGCTTTTTTTAGAAGCTCTTGTTTTTTCCACTCTAAACAAGCTCTAAATAAATCTATCTCAGAACGATCAAGAAAGACAATTTTTCCTTCCTCGAGCATTGGGATTATGTGGTCGTTGTATGAGCGGTTTAATTTAGCTGACCATAATTTTGTGATATGTTCTATTTTATCTTTATCCCATGATCCATTTTTATCGCATTCTTTTATTAAACCCCTTATTCTCTTTTGACTTTCTGTATCGTCATAACTAGTGAATTTTACTCTGACAATATCATTTTCATCTTTACCCTCTTTTCTAAATTTTTCTTTAAGTATTTCAATTACTTTTTCTAGAATGCTTGTTTTTCCTGCTCCATCTGTCCCGTCAAAAGAAATAAGATGGGGTTCATTTTTTAACCCTTTATAATTTTTTTCAAATCTATCCTTATTTTCTATAAATTTTTCTATTCCTGTCATACATTTATATTATACTACTTTACACTCGTAAACCATAAAGGGTCTTTCTTTGGAAAAGAAAGACCCTTATAAGCTAGACCGCTATCGGAGCTTTAATGCTAGGTAACGGATCATAATCAATCAATTCAAAGTCTTCAATTTTAAACTGATCAATTTCTTTTACATTTTTGTTAATAATCATTTTTGGGAGAGATCGGATATTGTTTTCTCTTGATATCTGTTCTCTTGCTTGCTCTAAATGATTATTGTATAAATGTGTGTCTCCACCTGTCCAAACAAACTCTCCAGGCTCAAGTCCGGTTACTTGAGCGACCATCATAGTTAAAAGAGCATATGAAGCTATGTTGAATGGTATACCTAAAAATGTATCACAGCTTCTTTGATAAAGAAGACAAGATAGTTTTCCGTTGGCGACATAGAACTGGAAAAGACAATGGCAAGGGGGGAGTCCAGACTTAGACATTTCTTCGATGTCGGCAACATTCCATGCACTGACAATTATTCGACGAGAATCTGGTGTTTCTTTGATTTGTTTAATGACCTCTTTTATTTGATCAACATGTCTTCCTTCTGGTGTTGGCCAACTTCTCCATTGATATCCATATATTGGACCAAGCTCTCCATTTTCTTTGGCAAACTGGGGATCAGTTTTTATACTCTCTACAAATTTTTTTAACCCATCAGTCCATTCTTGGGTATTTGTTTTTGGGACGGGAAGATTATTCCTAATTAAATATCCTTTATATGGCCATTCATCCCATATGTGAACATCATTTTGAGCTAAATATTCAAGGTTTGTATCTCCTTTTAGAAACCATAGGAGTTCATGGATAATACTTCTGATTGGAAGTTTTTTAGTAGTTAGTAGAGGAAAACCGTCCTCTAAATTAAATCTCATCTGGTGACCAAAAATACTCTTGGTTCCAGTACCGGTACGGTCCATCTTTTTGTTGCCCTCTGTTATGATCTTCTTAAGGAGAGCAATATATTGCTTGTCTGTTTTGTTCTCTGTTTTTTTCATATTTAAATATCTTCTCCTCACCTTTAAATACGAAAGGTAAGGTGTTATGTATTTATAAAATTATACTAATATAATACACTTTTTATCTTTTTTAACAAAAGTGTTAAAATACCCTAGATGAAAGATAAACAAATAGAAAAACTTATTAGAGAAGAAGAAAAAAGACAAAAAAGCGTTACTAATCTTATCGCTTCTGAAAACTTAGTTTCAAGCGATGTGCTTAAGGCTTTGGGCTCCAAGCTAACTAATAAATATGCTGAAGGTTACCCAGGAAGAAGGTATTATGGGGGTAACAAGATAATAGATAAAATAGAAAATCTAGCTATTGAAAGGGCTTTAAAACTTTTTAAGTTAAAGAAAAATGATTGGCATGTTAATGTTCAGGCTCTTTCTGGAAGCCCGGCTAATTTTGCCCTTTATTGCGCACTCGTTCCAGTGGGTGGAAAAATAATGGGAATGAAATTATCTTCTGGAGGGCATCTAACGCATGGGCATCCTTTTTCTATGACTGGTAAGATTTGGAAAAGTGTTCAATACGAAGTTGATCCAAAGACCGAGGTCATAGATTATGAAAATTTAAAGAAAATAGCTATTAAAGAAAAACCCAATTTAATAGTTTGTGGTTTTACAGCTTACCCAAGGATTGTAGATTTTAAAAAATTTAGACAAATAGCAGACTCTTGTGGGGCATTGCTTCATGTGGATATGTCTCATTTTGCAGGGCTGGTAGCAGGGGGAGAGTATCCGTCTCCTTTTTTATATGCTGACTCGGTCATGACAACAACCCATAAAAGTTTAAGAGGACCAAGACATGCTATTCTGTTTGTAAAAAAAGACGAAAGGGGTTTTGATGGAAAAATTGATAAAGCTATAATTCCAGGACTATTTGGTGGTCCACATGAAAATACTATTGCTGCTGTTGCCGTCTCTTTATTAGAGGATTCAAAACCTGAGTTTAAAAAATATGCCAGACAAGTTGTTAAGAATGCAAAAACTTTGGCAAATGAATTGAAGGATCTTGGCTGGCATGTTATCTCTAGTGGCACTGATTCTCATCTTATTCTCGTTGATACTTGGATAAACGGAGGTGGTATATCTGGAAAAGAAGCTAGTCTTAAATTAGAAAAATTTGGTATCATTGTTAATATGAATACAATTCCAGGAGAAACTAGGAGTCCAATGGATCCATCAGGTATTAGACTAGGAACATACACTGAGACATCAAGAGGAAAGAAGGAATCTGATATGTTAAAATTAGCTCATAGAATTGATTCAATTTTAAAAAAATGAAAAAAGGTAAATTAATTGTTATAGATGGTATAGATGGAAGTGGTAAATCTACTCAAGTGGATATTCTCTTTAATCGGCTTAAGAAAGAAGGTTTTAAGGTCAAAAAAATTGATTTCCCCAAATATTATGATAATTTCTTTGGTGAATTTGTAGGGCAGTGCTTAAGTGATAAATCGTACAACTGGTTAAATGTACACCCTAAAATTGCTTCGATAGTTTATGCATGTGATCGTTTTGAGTCTAGCGGTAAAATGAGAGAGTGGTTAGAAGATGGTTTTATGGTTATAGCTAATCGTTATGTTTCTTCTAACCAAATACACCAAGGGAGTAAAATTAAAAAACCAAAAGATAGAGCAGACTTTATGAATTGGTTAGACAAAATGGAGCATCAGACTTTTAAAATACCTAGACCAGATGTTGTTTTTTATCTTAGTTTACCTATAAATATAGTACTTAATATGTTGAAAGAAAGAGATAAAAAAGAAAAAAGAGGTTATTTAAAAAAGAAAAAAGATGTTCACGAAGAGAATTTAGATTTTTTAATTAATTCTAGAAAAAGTGCTATGAAGTTATTAAAAGAGAAAAAGAATTTTATAAGAATAGATTGTTCTCAAAAAGGGAAGATATTAAGTCGTGAAGAAATAGGAGAAAAAATTTTTAATAAGTTAAAAAATAAAATATAATATGAACTTTAAAGATTACCAAAAAAAAGCTATTATTACAGCTTTATATCCTAAAAAATATAAAATTATTTATCCAGCTCTTGGATTAGGGGATGAAGCTGGAGAGGTTTTGGGAAAAATTAAAAAGTGGCTAAGAGGAGATGATGGTAAAGAAAAATTGAGTCAAGAAAGGAGAGAGTCCATAGCGGATGAAATGGGAGATGTTCTTTGGTATCTAGCTGCCCTATCTTGTGATTTAGATGTGTCATTAGATGACATAGCTAAAAATAATTTGAAAAAACTGAAGTCTAGAAGAGAGAGAGGGGTTTTACACGGTAATGGAGATAAAAGATGATATGAAAAAAGAAATAGAACAAATAATTAAGGAAGCACTAATTAATCTTGGCGTTAATCAAGATTTTGTTTTTGTTGTTGAGCATCCTGATGATATTTCATACGGTGATTATTCGACAAACATTGCTATGGTTTGTGCAAAAGAATTAAAAAAGAAACCTCACGATTTCGCCTTAGATTTAAAAAATGAGATAGAGAAAAATTTACCAAATGATATAGAAAAGATAGAGATAGCGGGTCCGGGTTTTATAAATTTTTATTTATCTAAAAAATTTTTTTGTGAAGAAATATATAAAATTTTAGAAGAAGGTGGTGATTGGGGAAAAAATAATATTTTGGAAGGGAAAAAGGTTATGGTTGAATATACTGATCCCAATCTGTTTAAACCTTTTCATATTGGGCATTTAATGGCGAATGCAGTAGGTGAGTCTATTTCAAGAATTATTGAATATTCTGGGGCTGATACTATAAGAGCAAACTACCAAGGTGATATAGGTCTCCATGTAGCAAAAGCTATTTATGGACTTAAAGAATTTGGTTTACCCGATGGGTCCAAGACTGTTTCAGAGAAGGCTATTTATATAGGTCAGTGTTATTCAAAAGCAAGTAATCTCTATGATGATAATCCTTTGGTTAGAAACGAAATAGATGCTTTGAATAAAAAAGTGTACGAACACCAAGAAGAAATCAAAGATATTTATGATTGGGGTAGAAAAATAACACTGGAGGCTTTTGAAACTATTTATAGGCTTTTAGATACAAATTTTGATTATTATTTTTTTGAAAGTGAGGTTATGGCAAGAGGGTTAGAAGTTGTGGATAAGAACATCGGTCATATTTTTGAAGAATCAGAAGGAGCCATTGTCTTTGAAGGTCAAAAATACGACCAGAGACTTCACACTAGGGTTTTTGTAAACTCTCAAGGTATTCCAACTTATGAGACAAAAGAAATTGGTATAACTTTGACGAAATTTGAAAAAGAAAACTTAGATTTATCTATTGTGACCACTGCGATAGAGCAGGCAGAGTATATGAAGGTTGTTCAAAAAGCGATATCTCTAATTTATCCAGACATAGAAAAGAAGATGAAGCATGTGACCCATGGTATGATGAGGTTAGTCTCTGGAAAGATGGCCTCTCGAATGGGTAACATTGTGACTGGAGAGTCTTTGATCAATGATTCTATTTCTATCGTTTTAGAAAAAATAAAAGATAGGAATTTTAGTGAGACTGAAAGGAAAGATATTTCTGAGAAAGTGGCTGTTTCAGCCTTAAGATACTCCATTTTGAAATCTCATTTGGGTGCAGACATAATATATGATTTTGATAAGTCAATTTCTTTTGATGGTGATTCTGGACCTTATTTACAATATACAGCAGTTAGAGCAAATTCAATTTTAGAAAAATCAAAAACTTTTGATTTAGCAAAAAGAAAAAATATTAGATCTGATATTAGCCTCTTGGAAAAGACACTATATCAATTCCCTGAAATGGTAGAAAAATCATATATCAATCTAGAGCCTCACCATATAGTCAAATACCTAACAGAGTTAGCTAGCTCTTTTAATGTTTTCTATGGACAAACTAAAATTTTAGTGGAGGAAAATGACTGTATGGAATATGATTTAAAAATAGTAAAATCTTTTTATCAAACAATGAAAAGTGGGCTTTATCTATTGGGTATTAAAATTCCTGAAAAAATGTAATTACTTGTAAAGACTATCTTTGGTAACAATCGCTTCTCCTCGCTCCAAAAAACACGGATATTTTAGTACTCTAAAATTCCTATGCTCGGACCGTCGTCCTCCGCAATGTTTTTTGAAACAACAATCTTTTCCGCGAGGCTTTATCCTAGTTAATCACTTTACCTAATAGACGCGATAGCGTTGGATCGGTAAAGAATGCGGAGGACTGTCCCCTGTAAAGAGTGGGTTTATCAAGTTTTTGAAAAAAGTTTATTTTGTGCTACAATTGAGTTTGGTCACAAGAAGTTATCACTTCTTCTCTTGTTTTATCAAGAAGGCCCTGGGAAGAAATCTGAAAAGATAGTAGAACCTGGCGGGTAAGCCCGAAAAAGCTGTAATGAGCCCCTTTTGGGGAAAATAAGGTGGTACCACGGAACAATCCTTTTGGAGAAACCCGTCCTTGTATAGTAATTATTTGTAATACAAGGACGGGTTTTTATTATATTAAAAATATTAATTATGGATAAAAAACAAGAAGAAAAAGAAATAAACAAATCTGCTAGTGCAATTAGAGAAGAAAGCGTTTTAAATTTCTGGAAAGAAAATAAAATATTTGAAAAAAGTTTAGAAAAAAAAACTGAAGAAGGTGAATATGTTTTTTACGAAGGACCACCCACCGCTAATGGTAGGCCGGGTATTCATCACTTGGAGGCTCGTGCTTTTAAAGATGCAATCTTGCGTTACAAGACGATGAGAGGTTATCACGTTGCAAGAAAAGGTGGCTGGGATACTCATGGCCTTCCTGTCGAAATTCAGGTTGAAAAAAAATTAAATCTTGAATCTAAAAAGGCCATAGAAGAATATGGTATAGATAAATTTAATGAAGAGTGTAAAAAAAGTGTTTGGGAATATACAGACTTGTGGTCTTCTTTTACTGATCGTATTGGTTTTTGGGTGGACCAGAAAAATCCTTATGTTACTTATCATAATAAATACATAGAATCAGTTTGGAATGTAATTAAAGAAGCAGATAAACAGGATTTGCTTTATAAAGACTATAAAATAGTTCCTTGGTGTCCCCGTTGTGGTACAGGACTTTCTTCTCATGAATTAGCTCAGGGGTATCAAGATGTTAAAGACATCACTGTCTATGTTAAATTTAAAATAGATGAAACCACTTCAATATTAGTTTGGACCACCACCCCATGGACTCTTCCTTCCAATGTGGCTTTGGCTGTTGGTCCGGAAATAGATTATGTCAAAATAAAACAAGGAAATGAATTTCTAATTTTGGCTAAGAGCAGACTTTCGGTTTTAGAAGGAGAATATGAAATAGTTGAAGAATTTAAAGGAGAGAAATTAATTGGTTTAAATTATAGACCGCTATATCCATACACAAAAAATCTAATAAATAAAGAAGAGGAAAATAAATTAAACAATGCTTACAAAATATATGAAGCATCTTTTGTGACGACAGAAGACGGAACTGGTGTTGTACACATCGCTCCAATGTATGGTCAGGATGATTTTGATTTAGGAAACAAGGTTGGTTTACCAAAACATCATCTAGTTGAGTTAGATGGACATTTTGTTAAGGGAACAGACTTTTTATCTGGACGATTTGTAAGGGATGAAGAAGTGGCTGTAGATATCATCAAAGATTTAGCAGGAAAGAATCTGCTTTATAAAAAGGAAAAAGTTGAACATACTTATCCTCACTGCTGGAGATGTAAAACAGCTTTAATTTATTATGCTCGTGATTCTTGGTACATCAAGATGTCTAAGTTGAGAGACAGAATGGTTAAAGAAAACCAAGATATAAACTGGGAACCGTCATATATTAAAGATGGAAGATTTGGAGATTGGCTTTCCGATGTTAAAGATTGGGCGATATCAAGAGAGAGATACTGGGGAACACCTCTACCTGTTTGGACTTGTCCAGCGTGTAATAAAAAAAATGTTGTGGGTAGTTTGGCTGAGCTTTCAGAAAGAAGCCAAAAACCAAGCAATAGTTATTTAATAATGAGGCATGGACAAGCAGAAAATAACATCGGGGACGTGGTATTGGACAATGATCAAGATTTACCACTTACAGACACAGGACGTAAACAAATAGAAGAAAGCTTAGAAAAAACGCCACTTCCCGGTATAGATATAGTTATTTCTTCTCCTTACGTTAGAGCCAGACAGACAGCTGAAATTGTTTGTCAAAAAATTAATTACCCACTTGATAAAATTATTTACGACGAAAGAATAGGTGAAGCAAAGATAAGTTCTTCTTTTGTTGGAAAAGAAAAAACTGATTTTAAGGAATATTATGATAATGGCTTTTTAGATAATCCTCTTCAAAAAGAAGGAGACGGAGAGAGTTTTCAAGAATTAGTTAAAAGAGTTGGGGATTTCATCTATGATACAGATTCTAAATATCAAAATAAAAAAATATTGATAGTTGGACATCACTGTGCTACAAGAGCTATGAATTTTGTTAGCCAAGGATTGTCTTTTGAGGAGATATCTAGTCTAAACGACACTTTAGGTTTTTGGCAGAATGCAGAGATTAAAGAATTTAAATTTAAACCATTACCACACAATCGTAATTATGAGCTTGATTTACACAGGCCTTACATAGACGAATATCCATTGTTTTGCTCGTGTGGAGAAAAGTTAACTAGGTCAAAAGAAGTTATGGATGTTTGGTTAGATTCTGGATCAATGCCGTTTGCGCAAAATCATTATCCATTTAGTACAAAAGATATTGCATACCCCGCTGATTTTATTAGTGAAGGAATAGATCAAACTAGGGGTTGGTTTTATACCCTACATGCCGTTGGCACAATTATGGGCAGGGGAAAAGCTTTTCGAAATGTTATATGTCTTGGTTTATTACTAGATGCTAACGGGAAAAAGATGTCTAAGTCTGTGGGCAATGTGGTCGATCCTTGGGAGATGACTAATAAATATGGAGTTGATACTTTACGATTATGGATGTATTCAGTCAATCAACCAGGTGAACCAAAAAACTTTGATGAAAAAACAGTTTCTGAACTCAATAATAAATTCTTTAACTTGCTTTACAATGTTCTAGCATTTTACGAACTTTATCGGGATAAGGATTTAGAAAATAATGAAAAAGTAGATAGTAAAAATGTTTTGGATTTATGGATCCTTTCAAGGCTGACAGAACTAACAAAAGAAGTCACTATAAATATGGATTTATATAAATTGATGGAACCAACCAGGGCTATAAAATTATTTATAGATGATCTTTCTACTTGGTACTTAAGGCGATCGAGAGACCGAATAAAAGAAGGAAACAAAGAGGCAAAAAAGACTTTATACTTTATTTTGAAGAACTTGGCTAAATTAATAGCTCCCCTTTCTCCTTTCTCGGCTGAAGATATTTGGCAAAGATTAAAAATAAAAGATGAAGATGAGGAAAGTGTTCACCTTGCGAGCTGGTTTAAAACTGATATTTTTGATGAAGATATAGTTAAAGAAATGGCAGAAGTAAGAGAGGTGGTGACATTAGGATTACAAGCAAGACAAAGAGCTTCTATCCCCGTTCGTCAACCACTATCTGTTTTGAATATTAAAAAATATTTATTTAAACAAGGCTTTATAGACATCGTAAAAGAAGAATTAAATATTAAGGAGGTCCAGTTTGAGGAGGGTGGAGAATTGGATGTTGCTTTGAATATTGAAATAACGCCAGAATTAAAAGAAGAGGGTAATTATAGAGAGTTAGTTCGAGCAATTCAAGATTTGAGAAAGAAAGAAGGTCTAAATCCAAATGATTTGATTGTTTTAGAAGTAGAAACAACCAATGATGGCCAGAAATTGATTGATAAATTTAAAGATAATTTTCTAAAATCTGTTATGGCAAACGGTATAGATTTTAAAGAAAATGATGGAGAAGAGATTTTGATAGATCAGTATAAATTTTTAATTAAAGTTTGCAAATAGGTTTATGCACCACATCTACCATACTCATGGATTAATTTTGGCTTCTTTAGACTCTGGAGAAGCTAATAAGATTCTGACTCTTTATACTAAAGAGATGGGTTTGGTTAGAGTGCTGGCTCAGGGAATTAGGCTTAATAAATCAAAGTTAAGATTTTCTTTACAGCTTTTTTCTTATGCCCATATAGACTTAGTTAGAGGTAAAGATTTTTGGCGGTTAACCTCAGCAAGGAGTATAAATACTTATCCTAAAATAGCGACAAATAAATCTTCTTTTGTTTTAGTTTCTAGAATATTTAGATTATTAGAAAGGTTTAATTTTGCTGAAAGTCAAAATGATGAAATTTTTGAAGATTTAGTTTTTTTGCTCAATTTTTTAGACAGAGATGTAGTGTCTCAGGAAAAATTAGAGGCGGTTGAAATTGTAATGGTTTTGCGGACATTGAAGAACTTAGGATATATAGCTAGTTCCAAAACTATTTTTAAATATGTAGATAAAAAGTTAGAGGAAGAAAATATAGAGGATATATTGGTGGACCGTAAGATAATAGTATCAGACATAAATAAAGCTTTGAGTGAAAGCCAATTGTGATTGCCATTGTGTGTGATTTTTGATACTATGTAGGTATGAAATTTACTAGAACGAAGAAGCTAGTCTACTTTAATAACAAGGGTGGCGTTGGAAAGACGACGCTAGCCTATAATACTGCAGTTAAATTTGCAGAAATGGGATATAAAACTGTTTTGATCGATTTAGATCCGCAGTGTAATCTTTCCCGTATTTCATTAGGAGATTCATTTGAAAATAATTTGTTTTCAGGTTCTATGAAAAATATTTATACTGTTTTAAAAGGAGTCATAACTGGTGGGTCTGATATAGATAAATCTGTTAATTTTGAAAAAATTGGAACATCTGGAAATTTATTCATATTACCTGGTAGCCCAAAGCTTTTTGAGTTTGAAAATTATTCTTTAATTTCTGCCTATGGTGAAGCTGCCCAGGGTTCAGAAAGGGGTTTCTTTAGCACTAGTGCCATAGACAGATTTCTCGCAGATAAGGGATTAACGGAAGACATTGATTTATTTATTATAGATACTTCTCCTAATTTAAATCTATTAAATAGGGTGATTTTTCTTGGCTCAGACTATTTTATAACCCCACTTATGCCAGATGCTTTTTCTGTACAAGGAATAGAAAATCTAGGCAATACTTTTGAGGGCTGGAAAGACAACTGGAAAAAAACAGCAAAAATATTAGCCAAAGATAAAAGTATTCCTCATGATCAGGTCTTAGATGGTGAAGGACTGTTTATTGGGTATGTAATAAACTCTTACAATCAGTATTCTAAAAAACCAATTAAGAGTAATGAGGAGTGGATAGAAAAAATCCCAACTTTTATTAAAAAATATCTTTCTGAGAAGCATTGTAAAAATGGGTTAGTTGAAAAATCTTGGAAAAAAGAATTGGCTCTTATTAAAGATTATGGTCAGTTACCACCTCTTGCACAAATTAAAAATAAGGCGATTTTTAATCTAGATCCAATAATAGATGGTTTTGAAAACGTAAAAGGAACAAAGGAGAATTTAGAGCAATCTAAAGAAGAGTTTACAATTCTTGCTAATAATATTCTTGAAATCTTACTAAAATATTAGTTATACAAGGCAGAATGATGGAAGGTCAAAATAAAAACAAAATAGAAGACCTGAAAAGGAATCTGTATGATACCAAAAGGAACAAAATAAATCGAGCTCGAGAGGGGATTATTCATCCGGTAGAGCATGATGTGAATGAAAATTGGCAGAAAGATGAAGAATCAAAAGAAAATAAAAAATACAGAAAACCCCCACTCTCTATTTTTAAAAAATTTTTTATTGTTGCTTTCGTTTTCTTTTTGGGGGCTATGATATATGCGGGTTATAATTTCTTTGGTAACGATAAAGCGATTGTTTCAGATGAGAAAATAGAAATTAAAGTGGTTGGCAATTCTTTCTCCAAAGCAGGAGAAGAACTTCCTTTGGAGATAGAAATAATAAACAACAATAGCGCCAATTTAGAATTGGTTTATTTGTCTGTTGAGTATCCTAAGGGAGCCCTTAATGATTGGTCTAATTTAGAAAGATTGCCAAGAGATAATATCGGTACAATTGAACCAGGAGAAAGAATAGTTAGAAACGTAAAGGTTGCACTTTTCGGGGAGGAAAAATCAGTGACTAATGTTCGAGTTGGTTTAGAGTATCACCCTGAGGGCTCAAACGCTGTTTTCACTAAAGAAATATATTATCCAGTTACTATTAGTGCTGCACCAATTTCTTTGTCTTTCGAAGCACCAAACACAACGGTCTCTAATCAGAATATTACTTTCAAGGTGGTAACAACCCTAAACACTTCTTTACCCAAAGAAAACCCAATTCTTAAAGTTTCTTACCCTAATAATTTTATATTTGATTCAGCTTCACCAGAACCTGCTTATGGAAATTCTGTTTGGAGTTTGGGGTCTTTGACTACGGAAAAACCACTTGAAGTAGAGATAAGTGGTAGGATTATGGGGATAGAGGGGGATGAACAAGTATTTCATGCTTATGCTGGAACATCAAAAGAAACGAATCCTTCTGATATTATAGTTAATTACAGTTCTTTATTACATAAAATTTCAATCAATAAACCATTTCTTAATACTAAAATATTAGTTAACGGTTTAGACCAAGATGAAAACTCTGTGACCAGTGGGAGCAACGTCACTATAGTTATAGATTGGAATAATAACTCTTTTGATTCTATTACAGATGGAGAGATTGTTGTTAGTTTGAGTGGTAATGTCTTAGATAAAAATAGTATTTATACTCAGGATGGTTTTTACGATTCTTTGTCTGATCAGATAATCTTTAATAAAAGTACAGATTTTAGTCTGTCAGAAATAAAACCAGGGCAGAGTGGGCAGTCAACTTTTAATTTTAAGACAACTGGGCTTGTTGGTTTGGTTGATTCGGTAAAAGAACCATCCGTTAATATAAAGGTTAGCGTTAGTGGAAGGCAGTCTTCTTCCGGGTATGATTATAAAAAATTAAGCGATTTCTTGGAAAAAATAGTTAAAATAAAAAGTGATTTTCAAATAGCTTCTTCGGCGTATTATTACAATGGAGAAATCCCCCCAAAGGCTAATGCAGAAACTTCCTATATTGTTTCTTGGACTTTGTCTAATTCAGCTAATTCTATTTCAAACGCCAAGGCTATCTCTACTTTGCCTATTTATGTTAGTTGGGTTGATAAGGTGGCTGGTTCTAACGAAAACATAACTTATAATCAAGCAACCAGAGAAATTACCTGGGACATTGGAAATGTTGCTCCTTATA
Source organism: uncultured Candidatus Saccharibacteria bacterium (assembly GCA_964500195.1). Taxonomy (GTDB): domain Bacteria; phylum Patescibacteriota; class Minisyncoccia; order Phycocordibacterales; family UBA9973; genus UBA8515. The sequence continues at coordinate 22,734 of CAZCND010000005.1, forward strand.
CTGGAATAAAAACAAATAAAGAAGTTTCTTTTGTCATTAAAATAAGACCATCCCTAGCCCAAGTTGGACAAATACCTATTTTGATGGAAAAAATAACTTTGATGGGAGTTGATACTTTTGCTAAAACAGAAGTTACTAATTATTCAAGCCAAATAATGACTAGTTTGAATAATGATCCAAATTATAAACAAATTAGCGGTAAGGTGGTACAATAAAAACACTATGAACAAAGAAGAAAACGATATTTTAATGGAAAAAATCATCTCTTTATGTAAAAGAAGAGGTTTCATTTATCAAGGGTCAGAAATATATGGAGGACTAGCTGGGACTTGGGATTATGGTCCACTCGGGGTAGCTTTGAAAAATAATATTAAAAATTCTTGGTGGAAGAAGTTTGTTGAATCTAGAGAAGATATGTATGGTACAGATGCGGCAATTTTAATGAACCAAGACGTTTGGAAGGCTTCCGGACATGTTGATACTTTTACTGACCCACTTGTCGAGTGCTCTAAATGCAAGCGTCGTTTTAGAGCAGATTCTCTTCTTGCGTCTGGAAAGTGTGATGTATGTGGAGCACCAACAGGAGAATCTAAATCTTTTAACATGATGTTTAAAACTCAAATTGGAGCCTTGGAAGATTCATCGGCTACAATCTATTTAAGACCCGAAACAGCACAAGGAATGTTTGTTAATTTTAAAAACATAGTAGATTCTTTTCACCCTAAATTACCTTTTGGTTTGGCTCAAATAGGAAAAGCATTTCGAAATGAAATAACTCCTCGTGATTTTATATTTAGAGTCAGAGAGTTTGAACAGATGGAAATAGAATATTTTCTAAAGAGAGAAAGTTGGGAAAATCTTTTTAATTACTGGAAAGATGAGACCATAGAGTGGATTGAAGCAATTGGGTTAGATATGAATAAGGTTCATCAGGTAGAAATAGATAAAGATAGTTTAGCTCATTATTCTAAAAGAACAGTAGACACAGAGTTTGAATTTCCTTTTGGACAAAAAGAGCTTTTTGGTTTAGCCTATAGGACTGATTTTGACTTAAAAAAACACAACCTAACTTATTTAGACGAAGAGACTAAAGAGAAAATAACACCCCATGTCATAGAGCCATCATTTGGTTTAGATAGAATAATTTTAGCTTTGCTTTTGAGCAGTTACAAAGAAGACGAACAAGGAGAAGAGGGTAGAGCTTATTTGTCTTTTAAACCATCAATTGCTCCCGTTATTTGTGCGGTTTCTCCTCTTCTAAAAAACAAACCAGAGCTCAGAGATTGCGCTCACTTGATTTATCGACAGCTAAAAGATGAGTTTGGCAGAGTAATGTGGGATGATAATGGTAATATTGGAAAAAGATATAGACGACAGGACGAAATAGGAACACCATGGTGTATTGTTGTTGATTTTGATACATTGAAAGATGGTACTGTTACTGTCAGAGACAGGGATACGGGAAAACAAGAAAGAGTCGATAAAGAAAAACTTTCTGATTACATAAAAGAAAAAGGCCTGGCCTTGTGAATAAAGAAATAAAATATTTTTTTGTCAAAAAAATATTTTAGCTTTAAATATAAGCTTATTTTTAGATTATTTTTGACTTAGTATATTTAATATGTTCCTATTCACAAGGCCAGGCCTTGGATTATATGTTTAAAATACACAAAAAAACTTACAAAAACGGCCTTAGGGCTTTAGTAATACCAATAGAAAAAAATCCAACAGTTTCTGTTATGGTGATGACTGCAACTGGAAGTAATTATGAGGACAAAGACAACAATGGAGTCTCTCATTTTTTAGAGCACTTACTTTTTAAAGGAACAGTAAAAAGACCGTCTTCTAAAATTATTAGTGAAGAGTTTGAAAATATGGGAAGTATCAATAATGCCTTTACAGAAAAAGAGACAACAACTTATTTCGCTAAAGGTGATTCAAAAAATTTTTCTAAGATGCTTGATATTATTTCAGATATTTATTTGAATGCTGTTATTCCCGAGGAAGAAATGGAAAAAGAAAAAGGTGTAGTGTTGGAAGAAATTAATATGTATGAAGATATTCCCCAATATAAAGTAGAAGAACTACTTGATAATTTGCTTTATGGGGATCAACCAGCTGGAAGACCACTTGGAGGGACAAAGGAAGGTATAAAAAAGATGACTCGAGTCGACATTTTGGATTATAAAGGAAAAAATTATGTTGCCTCGAAAACTGTAGTGGTTGTTGCAGGAAAAATTAAGCCCAATCTAGTTTTTAAAGAAGTACAAAATAAGTTTAAAAATATATCTCAAAATAAAGGATTAAAGGTATTGAAGATAAGAGAAAAACAAAATATTCCCCAAGTAGTAATTCAAAACAAAAAGACAGATCAGACTCATTTGTCTTTTGGGTTTAGGGGTTTTTCTTATTTAGATAATAAAAAAAGCACTAGTCTTTCTTTGTTGGGAGATATATTAGGCAACGGTATGAGTTCCAGGCTGTTTCTGAAATTAAGAGAAGAAATGGGTGTGGCTTATTATGTTTCCGCTTTTAATAATACTTTTAAGGACCATGGTTTCTTTTGTATAAAATCTGGAGTTAATTGTGCTAGAGTAAAAGAAGTCATTCGGGTTATACTTGAAGAGTGCAAGATGGTAACTGAAGACGGGGTTAGTCAAAAAGAACTAAATAGGGTTAAAACAATGAGAATTAGTTTACTGAAAATGTCTTTTGAGTCTACTGATAGTATTGCAGGCTACTGTGGCAGTAGAGAAATTCTAGGGTATAAAACTATTTCTTTAGCAGAAAGGATTAAGGAAATAAAAGAAGTTACACCAGAAGATATTAAGAGTATTGCAAAGAAAATATTTAAGAATAATAGTTTAAATTTGGCGATTGTCGGTCCCGATTTAAATGAAAGAGAAATTAGAAAAGTCTGTAAATTTTAATATCAAAGTTTATGTTTAAATTATTTAGTAAGAAAAAAAGAGACAGTAAAACTTTTTATTTAACAACAACGTTGCCATATATCAATGCACCGCTTCATATGGGGCATGCTCTTGAATTTATACGAGCTGATGTTATAGCTCGTTATAAAAAACTTTTAGGTTATGATGTTTATTTTAATACTGGGACAGATGAACACGGTCAAAAAATATATGAAAAAGCTAAAGAAAAAGGGATCCCAGTTAAAGATTTTTTAGATGAAAACTTTAATGTCTTTAAAGAACAAATAAAAATTTTTAATCTCACTGATGGAATTAATTTTATTAGAACCACAGATGAAAAGCACATAAAAATTGCTCAAAGTTTTTGGCAACGAGTAAGTGATAATGGATATATCTATAAAAAGAAATATAAAGCCAAGTACTGTGTAGGTTGTGAAAGTGAAAAATCTGACTCAGAATTAGAAAATGGTCATTGTAAAGAACACCCTAATATGGATTTAGAAACAATAGAAGAAGAAAATTATTTCTTCAAATACAGTGTATTTGGAGAAAGACTTTTAGAGTTTTACAAAAAAAATTCAAGCTTTGTTATACCAGATTTTCGTTTAAATGAAATTAAAAATTTCGTTAGAGGTGGTTTGCAAGATTTTTCAATTTCTCGTCTGAAAGAAAAGATGCCTTGGGGGATAGAAGTTCCGGGAGATGAAACACAAGTTATGTATGTTTGGTTTGACGCTCTAGTTAACTATGTTTCCACTTTGTCAGAAGAAGGGATTGATACTTTAGAAAAACTAGAACAATCTGAAAAGTTTAAAAAATATTGGGAAAATGGAAACCCTACCCAGTATTGTGGCAAGGATAACATCCGTTTTCAAAGTGCTATGTGGCAAGCAATGCTTTTGGCAGCTAGGTTACCAAACTCAAAGAAAATAATAATCAATGGTTTTGTAACTGGAGCCGGAGGAGTTAGGATGTCAAAATCTTTAGGTAATTCTTTTGATCCTAGGGAAGTAGCAACTTCGTACGGAATAGATGCTCTGCGCTTCTTTGTTTTAAAAGAAATTAGTAGTTTTGAAGATAGTCCTTTTACGATTGAAAGGTTTAATGATTCTTATAATTCTGGTTTGGCCAACGGTCTTGGTAATTTGGTTAGCCGAGTTATGACCATGGCTGTAAATTATGATATAAAATTAAGAGACGAAGATTTATCCTATTGTTATTACACAAAGCCTATAAAAGAGTTAGAAGAATTTGATATAAATAAATTTATAAACAATGTTTGGGGTGATTTAAGGGGGTTGGATGAATATATCGGGAAAACTGAGCCGTTCAAAAAGATAAAAGTAGATGAAAAGGAAGCCAAGAAGGATGTTTATTATCTTCTCTTTAATCTGTATAAAAATGCTAAAGCCATAGAACCTCTTTTGCCTGAAACTTCTCTTCTTATACAAGAACTAATTAAAGGAAATAAAAAGCCAGAAAATCCTTTGTTTTTAAGGAAATAATATGAAGGTTAAATATATAGACATTCATTCGCACATAAATTTTACTCTTTTTGACGAAGACAGAACGGAGGTTATAAGAAGGGCGTTAGAAAACAAAACTTGGTTAATTAATATTGGAACTCAATTTGATACATCAGAGAGGGCAGTCGAAATTTCAAATAAACACGAAGAGGGAGTTTATGCAACAATCGGTTTACATCCAACACATACGACTTCATCATATGCAGATCAAGACGAACTGGGGATCTGTAATAAAGAAACTCAATTTGAAGGAGAAATATTCGATAAAGATAAATACAGAAAGCTACAGAAAGAGGGCAAGGTTGTTGCTATTGGAGAATGTGGACTAGATTATTTTCATTTAAAGAAAAATGAAAAAGAAAAACAAGTTGAAGCTTTTATTAAACAAATAGAATTGGCCAATGAACTTAACCTACCGTTAATGCTTCACATAAGAAATAGTGAAGAAGACCTAGAAAGTAGTGCATATCAAGATGCTTTAGAAATATTAAAGATACATTCTAAAATAAAAGGGGCTGTTCATTTTTTTGCTGGTACTTTAAAGGATGCCAAGGACTTTTTGGATTTTGGTTTTTATATCTCATTTGCTGGGGTTATAACATACCCACCAAAAAAGAATAATCCAAGAAACATAGATATGAATTTGATTATTAGAGAATTACCACTAGATAGAATTTTGGCTGATACTGATAGTCCTTACGTGGCCCCTCTGCCTTATCGAGGTAAAAGAAACGAGCCTGTATATGTTAAAGAAATTGTTAAAAAAATTGCAGAAATTAAGGGCTTAGAAGAAGATGTTTTGGCTCAAAAAATATTAGAAAATGCTCGTAGGTTGTTCAATATTTAGCTTTGACTTTATGGGTTTTTTCTGTTAATATAATATTTGTCTTACTTATCCTTACCCTGAAGTGAGGATACATAAAGGTCCATAGTAAGGCACTTTTATAAGTATTATTTAATAATGTAATGTCAAAGAAAAAAATAGAAGAAACGAGCGAAGAAGTTAACGTTCGAATGGGGGTTTATGAAGTTGGTTACTTGTTGGTCTCATCTGTTCCCGAAGAGGGGGTGGGAGAAGAAGTAACAAGACTAAAAGATACTCTCTCAGAGAACGGGGCCTCTTTTATCTCAGAAGAATTTCCTAAACTAATAGATTTAGCTTATGAAATGACTCGCTTGATAGATAACAAAAAACAGAAATTTAATAATGGTTATTTTGGCTGGATTAAATTTGAAGTAAGTTCAAATCAAGCTAAGACTATTAAAGAAATATTAGATAAAGATGAAAAATTAATTCGTTTTATCTTAATAAAAACTGTTAAAGAAAATACCATGTCTGTTAAAAGAGCATATGGTAAACAAGATGGTTCAAGGAGAAAAATGGTAGCTACCAAAACCAATAAGGATGAACCTGTTATTATTGACGAAGAGACGATTGATAAAGAAATAGAAGCTCTGGTTTCCTAGTTTTATTTGTAAAATTGTTATAAGATAGTTATAGTGTTTGAAGGTAGAACATTATTACTCTAAACAGGAGCTAAGTATTAAAAAACTTACTCCCTAAATAAATATGTATTTAAACAAAGCGTTTCTAATCGGGAATCTAACAAGAGACCCAGAATTAAAAGCTCTACCATCTGGAATAAATGTTTGTTCCTTTTCAATAGCAACAAACCGTGTTTGGAAAGACAAGAACGGCGAGAGGCAAGAATCAGCTGATTTTCATAACATTGTTGTTTTTGGACGTCAGGCTGAAACGGTCGCTCAATATATGAAAAAGGGGAGTCAGGTAATGGTTGAAGGCAGAATGCAGACCAGATCTTGGGATGACCAAACCACTAACACTAAAAAATACCGAACTGAAGTGATTGCTGATCGGGTTCAGTTTGGAACTAACAGTGGTAGTAGGACAGAAGGAAATTCTAGTCCTAAGGCTACAGTTGATAAACAAGAATCTGAAGAATTAGAGACAATTGAATATCCAGAAGAACAGATTAGCGTAGAGGATATACCTTTTTAATTTTAAAAATTATTAATTAAACAAGCTTTCAAAAAGCAGAGAATAAAGATGAAGCAGGATTATTTTTCGTCAAACAATATAAAACATATAGATTATAAAGACATAGAGTTATTGAAAAGATTTCTTTCTCCTTCCGCCAAGATTCTTCCCAGAAAGAGAACTGGAGTAACTTCAAAAAACCAAAGAAAACTTTCTTTGGCAATAAAAAGATCTCGTTTTATGGGTTTGCTCCCATATATTGCTAAATAGAAACAACAAACAAAGAAGAGACTCTACTAACGTGGGGTCTCTTCTTTTGTTTTAATCTATGTTAAAATGGACGCATATTAAATAATAATTAAAAATCATAAGACATGATTTTCTAAAGTAATGAAAAAATTTTTGATAATCACTTTTGTTTTTACTTCTTTTGTTGTTGGAACTCAGACCTTTGCGACGGAAGGGATTGAGTGGAAAAGCAAGTTTTGTAGTGATACAGATGGCGGAAATAACCCCTATTTGTTTGGGAATACAACTTTAACTAATAGCCCTAACAATGGAATAATACCTAGTTCGTCTGATACTTGTTACTCAAGCCTCACCAATATTCATAGTGGTTCTTGTTCTGGAGTCGGTTGCCAGGTGATGGAAAATTATTGTGTAGATATTGATTATGACAAGATAGCTGATACATATAATTCAACATATATCGATTGCCCGAATGGTTGTTATAAGGGTGCTTGTATCGTGGTTAAAGATACTGATCCATCAATTAAAGTGTTGTTTCCTAGCCGTGGAGCAAAATACGAAAAGGGTCAACAAATCTTTATCAAATGGGAAACCCAAAATATTTCAAAAGAAAATAAAAATTTTTCAATAACATTACAAGAATATGATGAAGTTGGATTGGTTATTGAAAATTACAAGCTTACCGCTAATACAATTAATGATGGGATGGAAATAATAACCCTACCCAAGAAGTTTAATGGCTCGGGTGCTATAAATAATAATTTCCTTATTCTTATAGAGATACAAAGTGATGCCAATTATGGTTATGTTTATGCCAAATCAGATAAATTTACAATTAATAAACCGTCTTCAGACAAGGTGTACAATATTTATTCTTGTGAAGATACCGATGATGGTTACGATATATATGAAAAGGGTAAAGTAACTTGGGGTGCGCCAGATATAAATAAGTTAATAAATACTGATTATTGTACAGAAGAGACAACTAGACCAACCACAATGACAGAATTTGGATGCATAAATAATTCATCTTATTCAGAGGTATTTGATTGTCCCTTGGGCTGTAGTAAAGGAGCCTGTATTTTAAATAAAAATAAATCAAAAGACTTAGATTTAACTCCAAGAATATCATACTGGCAAGGTAAGGTTAATCAACACATAGACATTAATTCAGGAGAATGGCAGACAGACCCAGATGGTGTTTCTGGTGCCGAGCTAGATAAGCTTGCTTATTGTAAAAAATGGTATCCGCTTACAGAAAGTGTTCGAGAGTACAAAAAGGAAACAATAGAGACGTGGAGGAATGCTCATAATACAGGTCAGTTTAATGCAAAGAAAATGTCTTATGAGTGTGTTCAATCAACGAAAAAAACCGCGATTACATCAACTTCAGGTTTATTAACAGAAAATAAATGTTTAAATACATCAAAATCTATATCTAAAACTTTAAAAATAGGTATGATAGGGGATGAAGTTAAGTTTCTACAACAGTTATTAGATATAAAAGATGACGGAATTTTTGGGACAGGTACGTTGGAAAAAGTTAAAGAATGGCAGAGGTTAAATAACCTTAATCCTGACGGAATCTTTGGAGCAAGGAGTCTTGAGAAATCTGGGATAAATTACATCGGGGGTTTAAATTATTGTCTTTATCTTAATTAGCTGATGATTGTAAATAAAAATCCGACGGTGTCGGATTTTTATTTTTGCCCCTTACTTAACTTTAATAATTCTAAGAATATTTCTAATTCTTTTCCATCTATTAATCTATATTCTCCTTCTTTGATATTTCCTAAGAAAATATTCATTATTCTTATTCTTTTTAGATCCAAAACTTTATGATGTAAAGCCTCACACATTCTTCTGATTTGTCTTTTCTTGCCCTCGGTTAGAATAATATAGAAACTGTTTTTGCTTTTTCTCTCGACTTTGCATTTTTTACTGAGATATCCATCAAAGTGAACGCCGTTTGACATTAACTCTATAAATTTATCTGAAAAATTAGGTTCAACTTTGACCACATATTCTTTTTCGTGGCTAAAACGAGGAGAAAGAAGTTTGTCTGTTATTCTCCCGTCGTTTGTCATTATGATAAGACCATGAGAGTCTTTATCTAGTCGTCCAACTGGAAAAACTTTTGCCGGGAACTTGGTAACATCCAAAATACTTTTACTCCCAACATCTTTGTTTGTAGAGATGCCAGTTTTTTTGTTATAGGCATAATAAAAAAGTTTTTCCTTGTTTTTGTCATCTTTGACTAAGATTATGTCTTCTTTATCTATAATACTACCTAAAAGAGCTTTTTTACCGTTAATAAAAACTAGACCTTTTTTAATCATTTCATCTGCTCCTTTTCTGGTTGAGTAGTTATTTAAAGCTAAATATTTATTTATTCTAATTGGATAATTTGTTTTCATTTAATATGTTTGTTTCAGAAACAGGCTCTTGAAACTCCAAAGGATTTCTCTTTTTTTGAGCCAATCTGGGAATAAAATAAAAACCAGTTAGTAAAATAATTCCTAAGGCTAAGAAAAGATATTTAAAAGGAAAGACCATAAAGAAAATGGTAGCTAGAATCGGGGAGATAATATAAGCAGCTGGATTTGTGTTTCTAAAAATACCTAACAGATTAGCATCTTTTTCTTGAGTATGAGCAAAGAAATAAATGTCAGAGGTTGTTTGAATAATACTAGCTCCTATTCTTGTTATAAATAAAATTACAGCCCAGAGAACTACACTAGGGGTGGAGATAAAAGATATTATTATTGTAGAAATGATTGTAATAGCAAAACCAATATAAAGTAATGTTCTTTTTTTAATTTTTCTACGATCAATTATATGTCCGATGGGGAATCCTAAAAATACAAAAGGAGCCAACATTATAGTAAATATTATACCGATATTACCCCAATCAAGCCCAATGTGTTCGTGTAGATGAATAGGGGTATAAACAACCATCCAAGCAAAGAAAAATTGCAAGAGAAAAGTAATCATCACGACGGCAAACATATTTTTCTTTGTTTTTAGATATTTAAATGTTTCCCAAAGTGGTGTCATCTCGTATGTTTTATCTTTGAATGTTCTAACAGAAACAATTAGACCTGAGGCCATTATAGCTACCATCATAAAAGCAATAATATAAATAGTCTTATAACCACCTTCTTTGGTAATTAAAAAGACAGCCATCATGGGGGCTAACATCCAAGCTATGTTTTCTATAGTAAGATATGTACCCCTTGTTTTTCCTATTGTTTTAGGGTCTCCATAGTGCTCAATGAATATATCAATACAAAAAAGACTTAATGTATTAGTGCAATTAAATAATACAAAGGAGGAGATTACTATGGTGTTATTTGAGGACAGTATCATTCCCAATAAGGAAATCATGTTGATAAAAAGAAAAGCTATAATCATTTTCTTGTTACCAAAGTTTCTTAGAATACGAGAACTTCTCAAAAGAAGAATTAAGGTCAAGAGAGAACTTACTGTGTATATCAAACCTACATATTTTTCATTAATAAATTGAGCTAAAAAAGTTGAGTTGATATAAGCAGACAGCGCTATGTGAAGGGAAAAAATAAAAGAAAATATATATAATTTTTTAAGTTTAGTTAATTTAAATGACATTTTTATTAAAAATTAAATACTCAATAAAACAGGTATAACAATTGGTCTTTTTGCGGTTTTTTGATATAGAAACTTGGATATATTATCTCCTAGGGCTGACTTAACATTATCAAAATTGATAATCCCAACCCCCTTAGTTTCATCTTCTATGGTTTTTTTAATTATTAACCTAACTTGATGTAGTAGGTCCTGATTTTCTTTTAAATAAATGAAACCACGAGAAATAATATCTGGAGATTTCCTTAGTTTTCCAGAGAGAGCATCTATGGTGGCAATTAGCACAAACATTCCATCTTGAGCAAGCATTACTCTGTCTCTAATGACGACATCTTGTTCATCACCTATGGAAAAACCATCAACCATCATTGGGTTAGAAGGTGCTTTTTCTTTGCGGGCGATTATTTTTTGTCCTTTATCAATTATTTCTATAATTGAACCGTTGTCGGGAACTACTATATTTTCTTCCGACATCCCCCACTTCATAGCCATTTCTTTGTGTTTGACCAACATCGAGTGGTGACCATGTATTGGTATAAAGAATTTAGGATGAGTCTTGTTGTGAAGCCACTTAACATCTTCTTGGTTTCCGTGGCCGGTGGCGTGAACATATTCTTCGCTGGTACGATAGCTAATTATTCTTACTCCATGGCGGGTCAGATTGTCTTTGAGGTGTTGAACAGATATCTCATTTCCTGGAACAATAGAAGCAGACAGTATGATAGTATCTCCTTTCCTAATGTTGAATTTCCTGTGTGTCTTATTGGCTGCTCTGTCTAGAGCTGAGAATTCTTCACCTTGCGCTCCAGTCATTAAAACAACAACTTTGTTGGGTGGATAATTTTCTGCTTCCTCTATAGGAATTATTGTTCCCTTTTTGGGTTTGAACAAACCGGCTAGTTCACAAACTTCCATATTTGTTTTAACAGACCTTCCGTCTATGGCAACTTTTTTACCAAGAGATTCAGCAATTTCAACAATCTTAACTAAACGAGTAGTGTGGGAAGCGAAAGCGGCAATAATTATCCTACCGCTTATTTCTCGGATTAAATTTTCCAAACCCTGATGAACTTTTGCTTCAGGAAGAGCAAACCCATCGTTTTCAATATTTGTAGAATCCGCCATTAGAAGTAATACTTTTTCTTTGTCAAAAAAAGCATATTCTTTTTCTTCTTGTTCTGAGACTTTTCCATCTATCTGATCAAGCTTATAATCTCCAGGGTTAACTATTATTCCATAAGGAGTTTCAATTATTATACCAATTGAATCAGGTACAGTGTGAGTAACAGCAAAGAAGCGAATAGTCATCTGTCCCAACCTCACAATTGAATTACTTTCAACAACATTAATTTTAAGAGGCGGTAGGTGTGGAAATTCTTCTTGCCTTTTCTTGATCATAAGAACTGTTAAATTTCTAGAATAAAGAGGCGGGTTACCTATTCTATTCATGACGAGAGGAAGACCACCGATGTGATCTAAGTGAGCGTGAGTTATAAAAATACCTCTAATTTTGTCTTTTCTTTCCTCTAAATAAGTAGTGTTCGGTATAATGTAATCTATACCAGGAGTGTCCTTTGTTTTAAATTGCATACCAGCATCGATGACAATAATGTCGTCTCCTATTTCTATGGCGGTCATGTTTTTACCAATTTCTTCAACTCCACCAAGAGGAATAATTCTAATCACATCTTTTTCTATTTCTGGAATAGAACTTTTTTTATTTTTATATAAAGTTGGTCTTACCACATCGGGATTTGGATTTTCTGGAGTTTTTAAACGGCGTCCTCCTTTTTTACTACCGTACTGGTAGCTACTGCGTGTTATTTTTTTAGGAGCTTCTTTTATACTAGAATAAGCTACTATTTTTTTGTTAATAGTTTTAATGTTTTCTGGTGTTTTAGCTTTGTGAATCACTCTGATATTACCAGATTTTTGATAACTAAATTTAGAGTTTCCTCTTGTTTGAGAATTTTGTTTTTGATTTTTTTCTATCATTTTATTTTTTAAAAATTTATAAATTGTTATTTTGTTTTTTCGAAAATCTTCCAGACCTTATCCGTGTTGGCTGACCAGAGAAAGACTTCAGAAAAACGATCTTGTGGGTTAACTATATTATCAAGAGAAATGTTACTGATATTTTTTGTTGTAATATATATATATTTAGGTGAGTATATAAATATAGCTGGAATATTATTAGAAAATTCTTTTTGTAGTTCTAAATATTTTGCGTTTAACCCTTCACTATCTGATTTTTCTTTAATGATTGATTCTAAAATGGAATCGACTTTGCGATTATTATACATGGCTATGTTAAGCCCTGAATCTGATATTTGAGAAGAATGCCAAAATGAATAAAGATCTGTTTGGTGGTTAATTATTTGTCCGAAGAATAATGATTCATAGTCTCTGTTTCTTATTAATTGATTAAGTTGTCCGGTCTCATACACCTTACTAATATCTACTTCGATTCCTATTTTAGATAATTGATTTTTTATTAACCCAACTGCTTTTCTTAATTCAGGTGTGTTCCCAGTAGTAATACTAAATGACAGTCTTGTAACTGAGGTTTCTATTTTTTTATCCACTTTTGTCTTTACTTCCTTACTTCTTATTCCGTCAGTTCCCAAAACCCAACCATTATCTTCCAGTAATTTGTTTGCTTTATCTATAATAGCATTATTATAGGTGTTTTCTTTGCTATTAGAAACAATTTTTTCTGGTATCGGACTGCTTACAATAGAACCATAGGTATTTAAAACTTGATCAATGATATCTTGTCTATCAATAGACATGTCTATGGCCTTCAGAATGTTTGAATCACTTAATATTTTATTGTTTTTAGTGTTAAAAAACAACCCAAATAGTCTAGGTAAAACAGTTGTATAAACAGAAAAGTTTTCTTTTTTAATACTCGACATGTTTTCAGGGCTAATACAACCAGCCTGATTTATTGTTTTGGATTGTAAGGCTTTTAGGACATCTTTTTCGTTGTCAAAAGAAATTATATTAAAATATTTTATTAAAGGTTTTCCAAGGATAAAATCATTAAAACGTTCTAGTTCATATTTTTTTGAAAAACCATCCTCGTCTTTTGTTACTTTTTTAACTTTAAATGGCCCAGAACCAATGGCTTTTATGTTATTAAGTGATGATATGCTAAATTCACTAGAGCTGACATCTTTCCACAAAAGAGATGGTAATATTCCAATTGTTGTATTGTTTATAAAAGAAGAATAAGGCTCAGATGAGGTAAAGACAACCGTTTTTTCGTCTCTTTTAGAAACAGAAACACCATCCCAACGCGTTTTTTGAGGACTTTTAATTGTTGGATCTTTTATTTTTTCAATAGTAAAGATAACATCATCCGCTGTTACGCTTTTTCCGTTGTGGAATTTCGCACCTTCTCTAATTGTAAAAGTATACTCTTTGCCATCCTCAGAAATTAAAGGTAGCGAGATGGCTAGGTCCGGAATCAAATTACCCGAAGAGTCTTTTCTCATAAGTCCAGAATATATTAAGGAGGTTAAATCTTTGTCTGCTTCTGAATTAGCAACCACAGGGTTGACTAATGTTGGTATTCCTATTATACCCTCAGTAATTGTTCCACCATTTTTAGGGACTTCTACCATGAATCTTTTATTTAGATTACTAAGTATTATAAACAGAGAGGCGAGACAAACAACAAAAGCAACTCCGAAGATTAGAAATTGTTTATTTGAGAAAGAAACGGCAGCTTCTCTCAGTTCTTCTTTTTTAAAAATATGAAATTTTTTAAATATATGCATAAACAGTCAAAATAAGATAACAGGGTAGAGAGAGTATCCTATTTTATTAGAATAGCCAAGAAAGATAAAATGATGAAAATTATCGCACAAGCTATGGTTAAGTAGAAAAGAAATTTTTCAAAACCACGGCGTGTAGAGTACAAGCCACCAGAACTACCTCCAAAAGCTTCACCAAGTCCTGCGTTTGAACGTTGAAGTAGAATAGTCGCAATTAATAAGACTGATAGTACTATTTGTATTATCGGTAATGTGTTGGTTAAAACTGTCATATGTGGCAAGTATACTATATTTTGGGATAACTAGCAACCACTAATTAAACTCCTTCTTCTGCTGTTCATAACCTCTTGAGTACTTACCCTTTATGTTTAACAGGTCGTCGTGAGAGCCTTCTTCTATCTTAAAACCATTATCTAAGACGATAATTTTATCTGCTTTCTTGATTGTGGCGAAGTTATGAGAAATCAATATGGCTGAAATATCTTTAGGAAGGTTTTCTATCTTTCTAAATATTTTGCTAGCTGAATCAGCATCTATTGAAGCTGTCGGTTCATCTAAAATGAGCATTCTTTTTGTCTTATAGAAAGCTCTAGCAATAGCTAGTTTCTGTCTCTGACCTTTAGATGGTTCAATCCCGTCAAACTCGACACCAATCATTTTATCGTACTTTTTCTCTAGTTGATTAATGAAGACATCACTAGTACTTTGCTCAGCTGATTTAATTACTTTTTCTTCATCAATATAGCTTACTTCATCACTTATGGCGATGGATTCTTTGATGGTAAAATTATAGTCTGGGAAGTCTTGCAAAAGAATACCGGCATTACTCCACCATTCATCAATATCTATGTTTTTCAAATCAACCCCATTGATTGTAATTTTTCCTTTAACCGGATCATAAACACGAAGCAATAGTTTTATTAAAGTAGTCTTTCCTGAACCATTATCTCCAACAAGACCTATTTTCTGTCCTGGTTCTATTCTAAAGCTAATATTATTAACAGCCCACCTTTCTTGCCCTTGATATCTAAAGAAAACATTTTGGAATATTATAGTTGGGGGAGTGGAGTAGTCGATTTTGGTTGGGAGTTTTGGTCTCTCCATAATATTTTTCTCATTTAATATTTCTATGATGTCTGTAACATAAAGATTTTTTTCTAATAATCTTGCCGTATATGAAAGCATATTAGAAGTCCAACCACTTACCCTACTTAATGTTTGAAAGGCGAAAACTACTGTACCTATGGCTATTACTCCCAAAATTGATTCATTAATTATTATTATCATACCAGCAAAAAATCCTAATCCAGCAATAATTTCTGTAATAGTCTTAACTCTAGTCTTTTTATAATCGTTTTTTAATTGGTCTCGAGTAAAATCACCTAATATATTTTTAATAAATAGAGAAAACCGGTTGCTTAAATTATTTAATTTAGAATCTATAATACCTATTTTTGCAACAAAAAATTTTCTTAAGTCCTGATATCTTCTGAGTTCTGGGCTGTTCTCTGCCCATATACCCCAAAGCCTACCACCGTATTTAATTTCAACAATAAAATTTGGTAGAGATGTTATTAAGACCAGGACAAAAACTCGCCAGTTTATGGTGGCAGCTGCTATAGATCCAACTATAATTCCAGTTAAAACCTCTAGGTTTGCTGTTTGAAAATCAACTAAAGCAATAATGGGATTTATCCCATTATTAAAGGCTCTCTGTATTTTATTTAAGAATTTTGGGTTTTCTATTTGAGCAATATCAAAAGATGCTCTTTTCCTTAAGACTAATACATCTAAATAATCTTGCAGTCTTAAAGACAATTTTCTGTCACTAAAATCACGAAGTATTCGAAGTAAAGATGGGGTGATAGTTAATACTGTAAAAAGTATAAGAGTTGGAAACACAAGGCTAAAAGATTTAGCTTCAACTGCGACGATAATTTTATCAATCAATAATCCTAAAACTTTTGAAGCAATAACTGGAACCACTCCTATGATAATTGTCAAAATTATCATGACTAAAATTGCCCATGGCATTTCTTTCCAGGTCAATAAAAAAACATATTTGGTGTTTTTTACCAAATCTTTAAAATTTTTGAGAGAATTTTTGTTTTTTTTATTGTCTTCCATAAAACTTTAAAATTATAACATGGTTTAAAGAAAAAGCAAATAGGGGGTGTTTTGTTTTTAGAAATGTTTTCCACACGTTCACAAAAGCTTCGCAGTTGTGTAAAGGAGAGGACCGTGAGTACACTTCTTGGCCTCGACTCAAAAATTTTCCGTCGAAAATTTTTGGTCTGGCCACCAGCTCGTCTGTTTTTCTTGCTAGAAAAACATGACTCCGCTGTTCAAGTCCTCTCCTTAAAAAAGAAGTGATAACATCACTTCTTTTTTGCACAAAAGCTTCGCTTTTGGTCACAAATAATTCCTCGCCGTCGCTCGGAATTTTCGCGACCCCGGC
>CAZCND010000006.1:0-37038 GCA_964500195.1 uncultured Candidatus Saccharibacteria bacterium
GAAAATTCCGAGCGACGGCGAGGAATTATTTGTGACCCGAAATAAAAAGCTGGGTTTTGTACCCAGTTTTTTATTTTGGTTTATATTAATCTTCCTCTTCTTCCAATTCATTTTCTGACTTTTCTGTATCTTTCAGTTTCAAAATATTTTCTTTAAAGTTATCTTGAAATTCTTCTAGTTTTTCTTCGGTGTATTCTTCTACTTCGTCACTTATTTTTTCTTTAATTGGGTTGGTTATTTTTTCCCAAAAATTATCTGCTTTTTCTTTAACAAAAGCAATATTTTCTTGAAACTGTTCTGATTGTATTTTATCTTTTAAATCAACCTTAAACAAAACAATGCCAATAATAATTAGGATGACGAGCCCACCTAATCTTATTTGTAAACGAGGTCTTCTTTTTTCTTCTTCCATATTTTTATATTTATTAATAATAATTAATTTTTAAACATGCTTGTGTTTGTTTTTGGTAAATAAAGAAGTGGGTCTAAATGTGCATCTGTCGCGGCTATTGGTTGGGTAAAGATTTTTCCCTTACAGGTTATGCTTGGTTTTGTCTCCACATTGACTCCATCTGAAGCATAAACTGATAGATGCAAATGTGGGCCAGTCGAGTATCCAGTGTTACCTGATAACCCTATAATATCACCAGACTTGACCTTTTGTCCAACTTTGACTGAAATAACAGACAGGTGCCCATAAGTACTAGCTAGTCCGTTTGAATGTCTAATAAAGACCCATTTACCAAAAGAGGCTTTGGGACAATCTTTATCTGTATCACCAGTACCTTCCACTGTTCCAGCATAAACAGACTTTATTGGCGTTCCAACTGAAGCCCTAAAATCTAAACCATAATGAGTGGTGCCCCATCTTGATCCAAACAAAGAAGTTATTAAAATATTTTCTAATGGCCATGACAAAACTTCTGACCCCGCTTTTGGTATGGTCTTTGGATTTAGAATAAATTTTAATTGAGATTCATACTCCTGTAATTCTTTTTCAAAAGCATCTTTTAGTTTGAGTTGTTCAGCTAACATTTTTTGATATTCCGCTTCTTGCATTTTTGTTACTTTTAACAAATCATCTTTTTCTTTTTTAGTTACATTTACAGCTTGTTCTTTTTGGATGAGATTATTTTTTAGAGTATTAAGATTTTCTTGTTCATCTTCTTTTTTTATTTTATCTATTTTTAGTTTATATTTTTCGTCAGAGAGTGAATCTATGTTTTTTTTTATTTTTTCATTTAAACTTATAATATTATTATAATGTCGGCTTATTTTAGATATGTTATCTATAGTTAAAAGTTTTTCGACGATAGAAACATCATCATTTTGACTAAGAGTTCTGATTAGTTTTGCTAATGAATTTTTTGATATTCTAATAATTTCTTCTTTATCTCCTATTTGGGAAGAAATATCAGAGATGGTATATTCTGTAGCTTTGATTTTGTTTTGAATTAATTCCTTTTCTTTTAGAAGTTGATTCTTTGTAAGGTTAAGTTGTGCAATAGCGTTAGATAATGTCTTTTTTTCGAGGGCTGTTTCTGCTATTTGTGAATTTAGTTTTTTAATTTCTTTCTCTATCTCATCTATTTTATTATTAACATTAGTCATTTCACTATTAATCTGTTTTACCTGTCTATCTGTAACACTATCAGCAAAAATAAACCCAAGAGGGGCAATAGAGAGAATATTAAAAGATATTAAAACGATAAAAAATGACAGCTTTTTGAGCATATTTTATTATAACATTTTTAGCTTTTCTTGAGCCAAAGAAAGTCTTTCAATTGTTTCTTTTTTACCCAAAACCTCTGCTAATTGGAAAGGATCTGGTGACTTGTCTTGTCCAGATAGAGAGTACCTCATTGGCCAAAGAATATCTCCTCGCCCAACTTCTTCAGCGTAAGACCATATTTTTTCTTTTACTATTTCTTTGTTGAAATCTTTTTCTTCAATTTCAGATAGAATAAAAATCAGTTTATTCAAATAGTCACTTAGTATTTTATATTTATTTTCCGCTTCGATTTTAGAAGACTTAAAGAACAAACTATCTTTATCATAATTTGGTTTTTCAAAAAAATAATTTAGCTCTTTGTTTTCTGCCATTTCTATGACGTCTATTCCCTTTTTAATTCTCTCGATGATTATAGGGGTTATCCTTTTTACTGTTTCTTCGGAAAAACCATTTAAATTTTTTATATTATCTGGAATAAAAGATAAAACATAATTTTCTTTTTCTTGATCTCCCAGCTTTTTTAAGTGCTCATGGTTTATCCAGTCTAATTTTTCGGTATTAAATTGCCCCCCACTTACATGGATTTGTTTTAGGTCAAATATTTTAATCAAGTCATCTTTGCTAAATATTTCTTCTTCTCCTCCAGGGTTCCACCCAATCAAAGCTAAGAAATTCATCATGGCTTCTGGCAAATAACCATCACTCTTGTATTCTAAAAAATCTTTGGCTCCATCTCTTTTGCCTAATTTCTTTTTTCCATCTTTTCCTAAAATAGGGGGCAAGGTTACAATTTCAGGTCTTTCTATACCGAGTGCCTCATATAAAGCTAAAAACTTGGGTGTTGATGATATAAACTCATCAGCTCTCATTATATGAGTTACCCCCATTTCAAAGTCATCAATGATATGAGCAAAATTATAAGTAGGATAACCATCACTTTTAATCAAAACGAAATCATCTAGAGCTTCATGTCCAGCTTTTAATTTTCCTCGTGTCACATCTTCCCATTCATAAGTTTTGATAGGAGTTTTAAGGCGAAGTGGTGTGGTTCCATCCCACACAGGAGGATTTTCTGGCCTATGGTCTCTGAAAAAGAATGGTCTTTTTTCGTCTTCAGCTTTTTTCCTAAATGATTCAAGTTCTTCCTCAGTATAAGGATCGGCATAAGCCAACCCCTTCTCTACTAGTCTTTTGGCATATTTTTTGTATATATCTAATCTTTTAGATTGTATGTACGATATCTCTCCTTCAGTATCAGGACCCTTGTCCCAATCTATTCCTACCCAACGCAAAGATTTCATAATATGTTCTATCGAACCAGCGACTTCCCTTTCTTTGTCTGTGTCTTCTATCCGCAGTATAAATTGGCCATTATTTTTTCTAGCCCAAAGCCAAGCGTATAATGCTGTCCTTATTCCTCCGACGTGTAAAAAACCCGTTGGTGATGGAGCAAATCTAGTTATTGTTTTTGGTGAATTTTCTTTACTCATAATTAATTATAGTGTGATATTGCTATTTCTAGTGCTTCTCTGGCAATTTTTTCAGCAGCTTCGGGGCTTGAAAAATTTAAAGCACTTTGTCTCATCTCACCCATCCTCTGTTTAGAAGAAAGAATTTTATCTACTTCAGATAAAAAGACGATTGAGCTTAAGTTATTTTCCTCTATTACTTTGCAAGCTCCAGAACGAGCATAGCTGTAAGCATTTTTTCTTTGGTGATCCCCGTTTGAATTTGTAATGGGGATTATGATTGAAGGTATACCCCAAGAAGCAATTTCAAATATTGTTGAGCCTGCTCTTGAAACGATAAGGTTTGCACAACCAGCTGCTTTTTTATAGGCTAAACTATTTAAAAATGGAGTAGCATGATATCTTCTTATATTTGGATTTCCTTCCATTAATAAATTAGCTCTTGAAACTGCCTCCTCATTTTTTTTACCAGCTCCTGTCTGATGTATTATTTGATATTTAGAGAGAAGTTCGGGGATATTATCTATAATAACATTGTTTATTATTTCAGCACCCTGAGATCCTCCCAAAATTAAAATTACAGGTAAACTATTATCAAACTTAAAATAATCATGAGCCCCGTTAGGGTCACCGTGTATAATTTCTCTTCGAATTGGTTGTCCTGTTAGCGCTGTCTTTTCTTTTGGTAAATATTCAGCAGCCTCTGGCCAAGAGACAGCAACTCTTTTAGCAAATTTAGCTGTCCAAGAATTTAATCTTCCTGGTGATGAATCTGATTCATGAACAATAACAGGAATTTTTAGAAATTTAGCAGCAAAAACAGCTGGAAAGGCAGCATAACCTCCTTTTGAAACTACTACATCTGGATAAATAAAAAACATATAAATAAGTCCAAAAAAGGCACCCATAGCGGTTTTTACCATATCAAATATATTTTTTAAAGAGAAATAAATTCTCATCTTTCCAGCAGGAACTTGAACAAAAGCCATTTTATTTTCAAAGAGAGCCCTTTTGTCATAAGGAGAGTCAGACATATAATAAAGTTTCAGTCCTATTATTTTTTCTTCCACCGATAGTTCAGTAATTTTTTCTGCGATAGCTATAAGAGGATAAAAATGTCCACCAGTTCCACCTCCGGTCAATAATATTTTCATTCTTAATTTTAATAGCTTTTTAAAAGCCTTTAAATAAATCTAATAAAGCTTACTTTTTTATTATATCTCATCTAAGACTTTTTCGCTATAAGCGGTTTTCCTTGGTATTGTGAAATATTTAATATAATACCCATCATTCCCATGTTTAAAAGAAGAGCTGTTCCCCCGTGAGAAATAAAGACAAGAGGAACACCTGTCAGTGGCATTATGCCTGAAATGGCGGCTATGTTCATAAAAGATTGAGCGGTGATTAGTGTAATAAAACCGATAACAAGTAATTTAGAAAATGAATCTGGAGCGTTTCTGGTTGATATCCTAAAACCTCTTAAGGCAAAGATTAAATAAAGGCAGATAATTAATAAAGAACCTAGAAATCCCAATTCTTCCCCTATTACAGCAAAAATAGAATCACCTTGAGGTTCTGGTAAATATTTAAATTTTTGAATACTTTGGCCCAAACCTTTACCCCAAATCTTCCCAGAACCAATAGCGTATTCTGATTGTTTTACTTGCCATGAATCTCCCAAAACATCTTGGTTTGGATTAATAAAGGTGTTGATTCTTTCTTTAATGTATCCAAAACTTGAATTAGGTATATATATTAAAACAGAAAGGGATACCGCTAATATTCCAAGAACTCCCAAAATATATTTTAAAGGAGTACCTGAAACAAAAAGCATAGTTAGAGATGAAATTGATAAAAGAACTATGTTTTTTGTGTCTGGTTGTTTAACTAAAATAAAAGCAATTAGTCCCAAGGAGATTATTAAGGGTAAAATACTATATAAAGGATTTTTGACTTTTGTTTTTACAAAAGATAACCAAGAAGCAAAATAAACAATAAATCCAATTTTTAATAACTCAACAGGCTGAAAAGAAAAACCAAATAATGATAACCACCTTCTTCCTCCACCATACATTACACCTAGTTTAGGAACTAAAGTTAAGGCTGTTAGAACAAGGGTAATAATAAAAAGAATTAGGGCGTATTTACGAAAAAATTTATAAGGAATTTTATAAGCAATAAACATTGCAAATAATCCACCCAAGAACCCAAGAACATATTGGCTAAAAAGGATTCCCTTAAACTCACTTGGATTAACAGCTAAAACTCCCAACGAAGCTGAAGTAAAAAATATCAAACCTACAATGATTAAAGTCATTACTATCCAAAAGAAAAATTTATCAACTTTATATTTTTTACTCATTAATCAATTAAAGAAATTATAGCTCCTAATATAGATGTCATAATTCCAATAATCCAATAACGCATTGTTACTTTATATTTAGGCCAGCCTTTGGCTTCAAAATGATGATGAAGAGGAGCCAGCAAGAAAACTCTTTTACCGTGACGGAGTTTGTAAGATAGTATTTGAATAACATTAGACAAGGAGGTTATAAATAGAGGAAAAGCAATAATTGGTAGAAGTAAAACTGTGTCAGTCATGAAGGCTATGACAGAAATCGTGACGGTTAGCCCAATAATTCCTGTTTCTCCCATATAAAATCGAGCTGGTGGTATATTAAACCAAAGAAAAGCAAGTATCCCACCTGAAATAACCCCACAAAAAGTTGCTATGTTTAATTGGTTGTTGAAAAAAGCAATAATAGCATAAGCCATAAATATGGATGCTAAAACACCACCAGATAAACCGTCTATACCATCAATAACACTGCTAGACCAAAGGGATAACATTACAATGATAAAGAAAGGGATGAATAAATAACCTAAATTTATAAATCCTAACCATGGAATATGAACACCGGTTACCCCTAATTTAAAATAAAACCATAGTCCTATAACAAGACCGAGAGCTAAAATAATTCCTATTTTTATATATCTTAAAACTAGTGGATCGGAAGACCACTTACCTTTATTAAATATTTGAAGAAAGTCATCAGCTAATCCTATTAGTGAAGCGGTAATTAATGCAAAAAATGGTAGTAGCGTTTGTTCGCGGTTAATAAAATTCAATTTTGCAGTTAAGTCAGTTTGAAAAAGGAAATCAGCCACCATGAATACTGCAACTGTTAATATTACCGAGATCCAAATAATCATTCCTCCGACTCGCGGAGTAGAAGCTTCTGCTTTTTTGTCGTTAACCTTACTGAACTTTTCTTCTATTTCTTTCGGTAGGTTGTCTACCCTGCTGGTTCGTCGCCACATTTTATATTTATAAAAATAATGAGTGGCAATGGGTGTCAAAAGTATCCCTATAATGAAAGAAATTAAAGATGGTAAAAATATTTTAAGAGCATTAGTCATTTGTTTTTCCTGTAATTAATGTTTCTTCTAAATCTTTTCGAACTTTTTCATAATCTGGTAACTCGCCTATAGAAGTGATCCCCATATAAGACAAAGTTTCAAAGGTTGGGCGATAAAGGAATCGACGGCTATCCTTTGGGTCTATTATTTTTTCGACTAAGCCTCGAACCAATAAATTTCTTAGTATAAAGCTAGAGTTAACTCCTCTGATATAATCTATTTCACTTCTGGTAACCCCATTTTTATACAAGACTATAGATAATGTTTCCAGGGCTGATTTTGTTAATTCTTTGGTTACTTCTTCTTTTCTTATGTTTTCTATTACTTCGCTTAGTTCTCCAGATATACCTAAAACAACAGAGTTGTCTTTTCTTACAATAACTAAACCCCTTCCAACCAAGGAATTTTCTAGTTTTTTTAGGGCTTCTTCTGTTTCTTCTATGCTAACACCTAAAATTTCAGAGATCTCTTTGATCTCTATTTCTTCTCCCTTATAAAAAAGTAAACCTTCTATTTTTGCTTCTAATTCCATATTTTAATGATTAAACTAATTCCTTTTTTAATTGATTCATTTTAATATCCTCAAAAGAAGAATTTTGGATGACATCAATTACTCCTTCTCTAACCAATTCTAACATAGCTAAAAAAGAAATGATAATGTGAACTTTTGCTTCCTCTTTTGTTTTGTTGTCTTTAGGTTTAGAAAATTCACGAAAAGATAGATTTAAAGCATTTTGAATACGATTAGTTAGATCATCAATTACTTCTTCTATTTTGATAACCTTTTTAATCTCGAGTTCAGGCATGGTTTCTTTTTCTTTTGGAATTTGACTTATTACTCCTTGCATTATTTTCCCAATGTTTTCTTTGTTAATTAGTGGGTCGGGAGAAAAAATAGGAAGACTCCAAATTCTTTCACAAGGTCGATATATTATTTTTTTAGCAAACTGTTCTTTGATTAAGAGACTTGCTTTTTTTATTATTTCATATAATTTTAGTCTTAATTCTAGGTCACTGATATTTTCTTTCTCATCTTCTGTCAAAGAAATATTTGGTAATAAAGAACGGGATTTAATTAGAATTAAAGTTGCCGCCGTTAAAATGAAGGAAGAAATATTTTCTATTTTCTTATCATCAGGTAGCTGGTTGAGAGTCTCTATGTATTTAAGATAGTCATTGGTTACTTCTGCTATAGAAATTTCATTAACAAAAAACTTACGTTCTTCTATCAAAGATAGAAGTAATTCTAGTGGACCCTCGAAGGTGCTAGTTTTAAGATTGTAAGCAGAAGTAATTTCTGACATTTTATTTTTTCTTTTCTATTTGAATAGCAATACTTAATTCTTTCAATTGTTTATCTTCCACAACTGATGGTGATTCCATCATTAAATCTTTTGCTTCTCCTGTTTTTGGAAATGTTATAACCTCTCGGATGTTTGGTTCATTTTCTAATAACATAACCAAACGATCAAAACCCCAAGCAATACCTCCATGTGGAGGAGTACCGGAACCAAGAGCACTTAACATATGGCCAAAGTTATGACTAATATCCTCATCCTTGTGTCCTATTATTTCAAGAACCTTGTGTAGCATATCGGCATCATGAGCTCTTATACTACCTCCTCCCAATTCGTAGCCATTCATTATCACATCATATTGGGTGGTTAAAATATTTCCTATATTTTTACCCTCCATTAGCCACTCGCAATGTTCATTTATAGGTCTAGAAAATGGATTATGGGTAAATGTCCAGTCTCCTTCTGTGTTTGGATTATCAGATTTGTCTGTTCTCTCGAAGAATGGAAAATCTACAACCCAACAAAAAGCAAGTAGATCGGGGTCATTTTTATCTTTTCGTAAATCTGGTCTATCACAACCATATTTTTCCATGGCTTCTTTGTAAGAAATTCTAGGGAAAGGAACTTCTTGTATTTTTTTATGGGGATATAAATCAGTGATAAGATTTATTAGTAGTCTTTCATTTAATTCCATAACATCTTCTCTCTCGACAAAACTCATCTCCATGTCTAATTGAGTAAATTCTGGTTGTCGGTCTCCTCGAGAGTCTTCATCTCTCATACATCTTGCTAATTGAAAATATCTTTCCATTCCACTAGCCATTAATAGTTGTTTGTATTGTTGTGGTGATTGAGGTAATGCATAAAATGCCCCTTTATATAAACGAGAAGGGACAATAAAATCTCGAGCTCCTTCTGGTGTTGATTTAGTTAATATAGGAGTTTCAATTTCTGTGAAATGTTCTTTGTCTAAAAAGTCTCTGACATACTTTGATATCCTATATCTATTTCGAATGTTCTTTTGCATTCTAGGTCTTCTAAGGTCTAGATATCTATATTTTAATCTAGCATCCTCATTTATTTCTCGGCCATCAGAAGTTACATCAAACTGTGGAGTGTTTGCTTTGTTTAATATTTCTATTCCTTTTATTTCTAGTTCTATTCCCCCGTTTAAAACTCCTTCTTTCTTGTTCTTTTCAGGTCTCTCGTTAACTTTTCCTTTAACCTTGACAACATATTCTGTTCTTAGTGCTTTTCCTACCTCTAGTGTTTCAGTGTTGTCTGATAATATAACTCCTTGAACTAAACCTGTCATGTCTCGAAAATCTAAGAAAATCATTTTTCCCTGATCTCTCCTGACATCAACCCAACCCATAATCACGACCTCTTGCCCAACAAAACTACTTAAATCTTTTATATATACTCGATCCTTCATATATTTTATTTTATTATTTTTTAATAATTTTTTCTAACTTACCACACGGAAAACCTATTAAGAAAGATAACGCAACCAAAACATAATAAAACGGAGCAAAAGCAAACCAAATAACTCTATCTTCTGTCCTCATTGGTTGATACCATTTTTTAACCTTTTTAAAAAAATTACTATAGGGTGTATTAATGGCATTCAATATTACATATATTAATGTGTATAAAATTTTTAACATAAAATTAAATTTTTACACCAATAATCTCTCGAACCTTTTCCATTTTTGCATCAGCTATCCTTTTTGCTTTTAATGCTCCTTCTTCTAATATTCTTTTTACTTCATTAATATTATTAGCGTATTTTTCCCGTCTTTCTCTCATTGGACCAACTAAATCAATAATTTCTTCCAATAATTTTTCTTTTGACTCTTTGTAACCAATTTCACCCTTTTTATATCTATCTTCTAGTTCTTTTAAATCTTTTTCTTTCAAAAACAATTTATGCAAAGCAAATATTTTACACTCTTTTGGATCTTTTGGATCGTTGTTCCCTTTCGAATCAGTCACTATACTCATCACTGCCTTTTTTATTTCTTCGTCTGTTCCAAAAAGAGGTATTATATTCTTGTAACTTTTGCTCATCTTTCGCCCATCAGTACCTTCTACTGTTGCTACTTCTTTAGAAATTAGAGGTTCTGGGGTTTTGAAAAGTTCGCCATATATATTATTAAATTTTAGAGCTATATCTCTTGCATATTCTATGTGTTGCTTTTGATCTTGTCCGACAGGCACTATGTCTGTATCGTAAAGTAAAATATCTGATGCCATTAAAACTGGATAATTAAAAATTCCCACATTTAATTCTTTGTTTTTTGATTCTGCATCTTTAAAAGCATGAGCCCTCATTAAGTAAGGCATTGTTATGATTGAATCAAAAATCCAAGTTAGTTCTGTGTGCGCACTAACATCTGATTGTTTAAAAATAGTAACTTTTTTGGGATCTAAGCCAATAGCTAAATAGTCTAGGGCAATACTTAGAATATTGCTCTGCATTTCATCTTTATCTTTAATTAAATTTAGCGCGTGATAATCAGCAATCATTATAAATGTCTCATATTTGTCTTGAAGTTCAACAAATTGACGCATGGCTCCAAAATAATTGCCAAGATGTAATATTCCTGTTGGTTTAACACCTGAAAGTAATCTTTTCTCCATAAGTTCTTATATCATACCAAAAAAACAATAGTTTTGCACATTTTAGGCACATCTTTATCCAAAATTATAATATTGGTGGGATTTTTTGTTGTGCTACAATAGTCTCTATGGAAAGAAATAGTCACAATCGAATACCACCTCAAAACATAGAAGCTGAGAAAGCAATACTTGGGTCTATTATGTTAAGGCCAAGTGCTATTCATGAAATTATTGATATTATTAGCTCAGATTCATTTTATGTAGTTAAACATTCACAAATATTTAAGATAATGTTAGAGCTTTCTTCCAAAGGAGAGCCAATTGATATTCTATCTGTTTCTCATAGACTTGAAGAAAAAGGTTTACTCGAACAAGTTGGTGGAAGTTCTTATCTTACTGAATTAACAAACTCTGTTCCAGCTTCTACAAACATTTCTTACTATGCAGATATTGTTAACAAGAAAAGTATTTTAAGAAAGATAATAGAAGCAGGTAGTGGAATTTCTGAACTTGGTTACAGAGAAGATGTTGAAGATGTTTACGAGACACTGGATAAAGCCGAGAAAAAAATAATGGGAGTAAATAGTAATGTCAGCAACCACTCTTTTCATTCAATGAAAGAAAGTTTACCAGAGGCTTGGAACCGTTTAGAAAAACTACATGAAAATAAAGGAGATATCAGGGGGGTACCAACTGGTTTTGAAGAATTAGATCAATATTTATCTGGTTTTCAGCCATCTGATTTAATTATTTTAGCAGCTCGTCCTTCTATGGGAAAAACAACACTTGCTCTTGATATTGCACGTCAGTCATCGTTAAAGTATGGTTTTCCTACAGCTATCTTTTCTTTGGAAATGAGTACCCAACAATTAGTCGATCGTATGCTTGCTGCAGAATCAAGAGTTAGTGCTTGGAATTTAAGGACAGGAAAACTTTCCACAGAAAATGATTTTTCTAAAATAAGGGATTCTCTTGATCGTTTATCAAAGGCTCCTATTTTTATAGATGATATGGCTGGGAATTCTATTATAAGAATGCGTTCTATCTGTCGTCGAATTAAAGCTGAACATGGTCTTGGTTTAATTGTAGTGGACTATCTGCAATTAATGTCTACCTCAAAAAATTATGATAGTATGGTCAACCAAGTAACTGAAATATCAAGATCCTTAAAAGCCCTAGCTAAAGAGTTTGATGTTCCAGTCCTGGCTCTTTCCCAGTTATCTCGTGCAGTTGAGACAAGAGGTGGACGTCCCAAACTATCAGACTTGAGAGATTCTGGTTCGATAGAGCAAGATGCTGATGTTGTTATGTTTATTCATCGA
Source organism: uncultured Candidatus Saccharibacteria bacterium (assembly GCA_964500195.1). Lineage (GTDB taxonomy): Bacteria > Patescibacteriota > Minisyncoccia > Phycocordibacterales > UBA9973 > UBA8515. The sequence continues at coordinate 11,864 of CAZCND010000006.1, forward strand.
GAAGATAAAGGTAAGGAAGAAAGTGAAAGAAATAATATAGCTGAAATATTAATAGAAAAACACCGAAACGGTCCAGTTGGAAAGATTGATCTTTATTTTGATCAAAAATCAACAACATTTGTTTCGGTTGATAAGACAAATAAAGAGCCTACTCCTTACCATAGTGATTTAATTGAAGGATTTTAAAATGGAAGATATTATAGAAAAATTAACAATTTACTTTAAAGAATTTCCAGGTATTGGTGAAAGACAAGCCCGTCGTTTTGTTTATTTTCTTTTACAAAAAAATCCTAATTTCATAAACCAACTAATTAAAAATATTTCAGATCTAAAAGAAACAGTTCGGCAATGCCCTTCCTGTTTTTTGTTTTTCCAGTCTAAGGAAAATGAATTATGTCCAGTCTGTCGTAATTCTAAAACAGAGAGAGATACATTACTTGTCGTTGAAAAAGATGTTGATTGTGAAAATATTAAACGCAGTGGAAATTATAAAGGAATGTATTTTATCCTAGGAGGATTAGTGCCAATTATTAACAAAGAAACACCTTATTATCTAAGAATAAATGAATTATTAAAAACAGTAGAAGAAAGATCTAAAGAAAATAATCTTAAAGAGATTATTTTAGCTCTATCAATTAATCCCCAAGGGGAACAAACAGATGTTTATTTAAGGCAAAAATTGAACAACTTAGAAAAAAAATATAATTTTAGAATAGTCTCTCTAGGGCGAGGTCTCTCGACCGGAACAGAATTAGAATATTCAGATAGCGAGACAATTAAAAACGCACTATTAAACAGGCATTAATAAAACCCGTAAGAGAACGGGTTTTATTTTATTGCTGATATTTTAACTTCTATGTAAGGTTGTCGATGTCCGTTTTTCTTTAAGTATCGACTCTTTGCTTTGTATTTAACAACTTTAACTGTTTTTCCTTTACCTCCTTTTTGGAAAAGTGATTCTACTGTGGCTCCATCTATATAAGGTGTTCCTATGGTTGTATCCTTGCCATTATCCACCAATAAAACTTTATCAAAAACTATTTTATCTCCAAGCTTAAATTCACCATCTAATTTTTCTATTCTAATCGTGTCACCAACTGATACTTTATACTGTTTACCTCCAGTAAAAATAACAGCAAATTCTTTGCTAGTCTCAATCTTTCCTGTGTTTTTAGTTGTTGTCTTTTTATCTTTGTCCATAGCTAAATCTAGTGGAATTTTGTTTTTTTCTTAAAAATCCATAGACAAGAGGTATTCTACACAAAAGTTTTGAAAAAAGCAAGCAAGAATGTATAATAGAGATATATGATTTCAAAATACAACAACAAAGGTGTTACTTGGGTAGACTTAGAAGATCCTAGCGAAGAAGAGTTTCGCTACATTATAGATCTATACTCTATCCCTCGTGTAATAGAGGAAGAAATGAGAACAAAGAATAAAGATGTTAAAACTAAGCTAATTGCTGGTTTTATTTCGACTTCTTTTGACTTTCCTCAAATACTAGACATAGAAAACAGAGTAATATCAAGAAAAATAATTTTTATTATTAGTAAAGATTTTATTTGTACTATTCACGACAAGACAATGGAGGCTCTCTCAGAGTTTCTCAAAAATCTAGAGGTTGATTCTTCTTTAGATGAAAAGTTAAACATCTTAGACAATGGTTCCCTCTTCTATTATTTAATTAAAAGTTTATATGTTAATTTAAGTGACCAAATAATAGAAAATGGTATCTGCAATAAAGATATTGAGAATCAAATCATTGAAGGTAAAAACAGAAAACTTTCCGAGCCTTTGTATTTAAAGAATCAAATGCTAATAAATTTAAAAGAATCTATTAGTTCTCATGAAAAGACATTCAAAAATCTTCCAGCCTTCCTTGTCCAATTATTTGGAGATCGATTTAAATATTATTTAAACATAATGAAAGATAATTTGTTTGATATAACAAGCTTGGTAATTAGACAAGAAAAAAATATAAACAACCTTCACAATACTTATAATTTAATTTTAACTGATAAAAATAATCAAAAAATTAAAAACTTGACAACTCTAATTATCATTTCTTTAGGTTTATCTGTCCTAACTTTCCTATATGTCTTTTTCAATATATAACACTTTAAGTAAAAAGAAAGAAAACTTTAAACCAATTAAAGAGGGTTTTGTTGGTATGTATTCTTGTGGTCCGACTGTTTATAACTATATACACATAGGTAACTGGCGGGCTTTTGTTTCTTCTGATTTATTAAGAAGATCTTTGGAGTATTTGGGTTATGAGGTTCAACAAATAATGAATATCACTGATATAGATGATAAGACCATAAGAAATTCAATAAAGGAAGGAAAATCGCTTAAAGATTTCACGAGTTTTTATACTGAGCAGTTTTTTAAAGATAGAGATTTATTAAACATCAAGAAAGCGACAGAATATACCAAGGCTTCAGAATATATGAAGGAAATTTTAACATTAATTGAAAAATTAATGAAAAAGGGTTTTGCTTATAAGGCTCAAGATGGTTCTGTTTATTTTAAGATAAACAAATATTCTGATTATGGAAAACTATCAAAAATTAATTTAGCAGGGCTTAAAAAAAATGCTGATAATAGAATGAAGGTAGATGAATACACCAAAGATAATGTGGAAGATTTTGCCTTATGGAAATCTTGGTCGCAAGATGATGGAGATAATTTTTGGGAGCCAAAAGAAATATTAGGAAAAGAAACAGAAATTACAAAAGGCCGACCTGGCTGGCATATAGAATGTTCTGCTATGAGTATGAATAAACTTGGAGATAGTTTTGATATTCATACAGGTGGAATTGATTTAATTTTTCCCCACCATGAAAATGAAATAGCTCAATCTGTCTGTGCAAATGGCGGTGATTTTGCTCATTATTTTGTTCACAATGAACATCTTTTGGTTAATGGAAAAAAGATGAGCAAGTCTTTGGGTAATTTTTATACACTCTCTGATTTAATAAACAAGAAGATAGACCCACTTTCTTTACGCTACTGGTTATATACTTCAAGCTATATGAGTAAGGTTAATTTTACAGAAGAAGCAGTTTTGGCTTCACAAAAAGCAATGACTAGGCTAAAAGATTTCTTTAGTGATTTAGGAGATGGAATTGGAAGTGTTAGCGATGAATATCAAAGAAGGTTTAAAGAATATATTTCAGATAATCTTGATACCCCGTCTGCTATTGCTTTAATATGGGAATTAATTAAAGATGAAAATGTTTCTAAAGAAGACAAAAAAGCTACCCTTTCTGACTTTGATAAAGTGTTAGGTTTTGATTTAGATAAGAGAGATGAAATAGAAGATGATATCATTAAAATAGCAGATGAAAGATTAAAAATAAGATTAGCTAAAGACTGGGCACAAAGTGATAAATTAAGAGAGGAAATAGAAGATAAAGGTTATGAAATTAAAGATACAGAGGATGGTTATAAATTAAACAAGATAAAATAAAAAAGGAGCCCAAGAGCTCCTTTTTTATTTTATTTATAAACCTTCTTCTTCTAGTTCCTCTATTAGTTTTTTTGCCTTACGGGATAATTTATTTGGCATTATCACTTTGAGCCTAACGATAAGATCACCCTTTGTCTCTTTTGTTGGAACTCCTCTTCCTTTTACTCTAAGTAAATCGTTGTTATTTGATCCACTAGGTATTTTTATTTTTATTTTGTCATCACGGAGCATTTCGATTGATTCTTCTCCCCCTATTAATGCTTCTGTTAGCTTTATTGATAAATCCATGTGAAGATTTATACCCTCTCGTTTAAATAGGTGATGTGGTTTAACTCTAATTCTAATATATAAGTCACCAGGAACTCCATTTTTAATCTCTTCTCCTTTCCCTCGGACTCGTAGTGTTTCCCCATCTAAAATACCCGACGGAACATCAATTTTTATTTTATTTTCTTTCTTCACAACTCCTTGTCCTTTACAAAGAGGACATTTTTCTTTGGGTACAGATCCATGACCCTCACAATTTTGACAAACGCTAGAAGTAGAAAAAGATCCAAAAATAGTTCTTTTTATTTCTTTTATCTGACCTTGGCCATTACAATAACTACATTTCTCCATCTTTGTTCCTTTTTTTGCTCCAGATCCAGCACAAGCCTCACAAATAGTTTGTTTAACAATATTAATATCCTTTTCTTCTCCGAAAATAGATTCTTCAAACGTTAGATTAATTTCAGTTTCTAAATCTCTACCTTTTTTTGTTCTTCTGGTTGAACTTCTAGATCCTCGTCCAAAAAAATCACCGAAGATATCTCCTATATCTCCCATATCGAAACCTTGACCATTTTGGAAACCAGAAAAATCAAAACCTCCAAAACCACCTCCGTAAGAATTACCACTAGGACCAGAAGCAAAATTATCTGCTGTTCCAAATTGGTCGTAGCGAGCTCTCTTTTGTTCATCGGACAAAACTTGATAAGCTTCATTTATTTCCTTAAACTTTTTATCATCTCCTCCGTTTCTGTCCGGATGATATTTTAAGGCTAACTTATGATAGGCTTTTTTTATTTCGTCATGGGAGGCTTTTTTATCTATCTCAAGTATTTGATAGTAATCTTTAGCCATATCTTATTATTCTTTTTGATTGTTATCGTCTTTTACTTCAGCATCTTTTATTTGATCTTCTTTAATATCAGCTGTCGTAGTTTCTTCTTTTGGGGCACCACTTTGTTTGGCAATTATTTCTCCTATTTTAGAAAGTTCTGCAGTCATTTCTTCAAGTTTTGTTTTTATAGCAGTGATATCATTTCCTTCTTTGGCTTTTTTAACATCTTCTATTTTGTCTGAAATAGATTTTTTAACTTCATCTCCGATTTTATCGCCATATTCCTTTAGGGATTTTTCAGCTGTAAATATCATCATTTCTGCGGTGTTTTTTTGATCAACTAATTCTTTTTTCTTTAGATCTTCTTCTGCATGTGTTTCAGCTTCTTCTTTCATCTTTTTAATATCTTCATCTGATAATCCAGAGCTTGCTTCTATCCTAATAGATTGTTCCTTCCCAGAGGCTTTATCTTTTGCTTTAACGTTTAATATTCCATTAGTATCTACATCAAAAGAAACTTCTATTTGAGGCATACCTCTTGGTGCTGGAGGAATACCATCTAAGATAAATCTTCCAAGTGTTTTATTGTCAGAAGCCATAGGTCTTTCTCCTTGAGTAATGTGTATTTCTACTGAGGTTTGATTATCTGCTGCGGTTGAAAATACTTGGGATTTAGATGTTGGTATTGTAGTATTCCTCTCTATTAATTTAGTAGCTACACCCCCTAGTGTTTCAATTCCAAGAGATAGAGGGATAACATCCAAAAGCAATACATCTTTAACATCTCCTTGTAGGACTCCTGCTTGAACAGCGGCTCCAAGAGCGACAACTTCATCTGGGTTAATTGTTCTATTTGGTTCTTTGTTAAATAATTTTCTTACAGCTTCTACGACTGCAGGCATTCTTGTTTGTCCTCCAACTAAAATAACCTCATCAATATCTTCAATTTTAAAAGGAGAAGCTTCAATGGCTCTTTTGGTAATTTCTATTGAGCGAACAATAAACTCTTCAGCTAAAGATTCAAGTGTTGCCCGAGACATTTTCATCAATAAGTGTTTTGGCCCGTTTGCATCAGAAGTTATGAAAGGAATATTAATTTCAGTTTCCATTGTTGTAGATAATTCATGCTTTGCTTTTTCAGCAGCTTCTTTTAGTCTTTGTAGAGCTAAAACATCTTTAGTGACATCTATTCCTGATTCTTTCTTAAATTCATCGGCAATCCAAGTAATTATTTTCTGATCTATATCTTCACCACCTAAGAAAGTATCCCCGTCTGTTGATTTTACCTCAACGACATCATCGCTAACTTCCAAGACAGAAACATCAAAAGTTCCTCCTCCTAAATCGTAAACAACTATCTGTTCATTTTTCTTTTTATTGAAACCATAAGCAAGAGCTGCGGCTGTTGGTTCGTTGATTATTCTTTTAACATCAAGACCAGCAATCATTCCAGCATCTTTCGTTGCCTTTCTTTGAGCATCATTAAAGTAAGCGGGAACAGTAATAACAGCTTCGGTTATTTTTTCTCCGAGCTTTGCTTCAACATCAGCTTTTATTTTGGCCAATATCTTAGCAGATATTTCTTCTGGTCTTAATAGTTGATCTCCTAACTTAACCACAACTCCACCATTTTCCGTTTTTTCAGTTTTGTAGGAAACTAATTTTCTTTCTTTTTGCATTTCAGGATCGTCATACATTCTTCCTATAAAACGTTTAATGCCATAAACCGTATTGTCTGGGTTTGTAACAGCTTGTCTTTTAGCTAATAAACCAACCATCCTGTCACCGTTTTTTGCAACAGCAACTACTGAAGGTGTGGTTCTTGCCCCTTCTTGATTTTCTATTATTTTAGGTTGACCTCCTTCTATGATAGCGACCGCGCTATTTGTTGTACCCAAATCTATTCCTATTATTTTACTCATATTTTTTACAAAGCAATATTGCTTTAATTAAATTAATAATATTTGTTAATAAATTTAATAAAACCAAGTATCCTATTTATACTATTTATAAATTAAGACCTTTAATGGATGTTATTATACTCCCCTTTTATTTTTTTGACAAGTATTTCACGGTCACAAAATACTTGTTTAATATATATTAAATGTTATACTTGTATAGTAAAGATATATTTATGACTTCTAATAAAAATGGCAATATTTATAAGGGTATTTTAAAAAAATTAGCAGGTAAACCAGCTGTCCTTTTTGATGTTTTAAACAAGGAAGCTAACTCTCCTAAAGATAAATATGCTATTTCTCGTTCACTAAAAAATATGACATCCGATGGCTTGATTGAATCTTTATCTTCAGATAATAATCAATATTTTCGTTTAACTAATGAAGGTAAACAAAAATTAAACCAACTATACTTAGAAAATGAAGAAAGCCTTGTCTCTACAAAATGGGATGGTTTTTGGCGTATTATCATACTAGACTTACCAGAAAGCAGAAAAAAAGAAAGAGACGCTCTTCGTTATCTATTAAAGAAAGCTGATTTTGTTTGTTTAAAAAATTCTATTTGGATTTCTATGTATCCTTTTGAACATTTATTCTCTAATATTAAAAAAGATTTAGGCTTATCTACTGAAATGATGATTTTGGTGACTGACAAGATAGATGAGCAAACAAAGATAGAACTCCTTTCTCTGTTTAGTAAATAAAAACCATTCGATTAAGAATTGTTTTTATTTTCAAATTCAAATATTTTAACTTTTGCAGGCCTAATGACTCTGTCCCCCATCTTATATCCAACTTGTAAAACTTTTTCTACAAGATGATCTTTCTCTTTATCATCAGTTGTCGTCTTTTCTATAGATTGATGAAATTGTGGGTCAAAAAGGATACCCTCTTCTTTTATTGTTTCTATGCCTGATTTTTCTAAGCCAGAAATAATTTGATTATAAATTGATTCAATCCCAACTTTCCAGTTTTTATCAACATTTACCCAAAGTTCTTTGTTAGAGAAAGCCATGTCGAAACTATCTAGTGATGGTAAGATGTTTTCCATCATTTTTTCTTTAGTTAATAAACTAGAATTCAATCTTACTGTTTCCATCTCTCTTTGTAGGTTAATGTAATCAGCCTTGGCCCTTTGCCAACCAGCGAGATATTCATCTCTTTCCCCTTGGATTCTCTTTAAATCGTCTCGTAGTTTCTTATTTTTATCCTTTTCTGGGAGTTCTAAGCCATCCTCTGTACTTTCGACAATAGATATATCTTCAAAATCTTCTATTTCTTTTTTTTCTTCATCTTCTTTCTTCATATTTTTTAATATACAAAATTATTGAAACTAATTCAAGGGCATAAATATTTTTTATCTTAATTTAAATAAAAATCCTCCGTATGAATACGAGGGCGGAGTTTTAACTATCTCCAAAGTTTTTTCTTCGAAAAGCAAACCAGACATTGACAAGACCGAAAAGGCTCCGCCAATTCAAGCCGGACACACGCCCAGCACCGCCCCAAGACACACAGCAAGCGTAGGCATCGCCACCAAACGAACAACCAGTTGTCTCAACTACATACATCGGATTTGGTCCGAGTTCATAGTTAAGATTTGGAAATTGTTCCCCGATTGCAAATGGAACGTGGGGAGTAGTCTTTAAGAGGCCATTTGAAAGTCCCCATTCAATTGCTTTTGAATAACTTCCACTGCCATTGATCCAATTGAAAAGGATGATGGTTTCTTCGGTTACTTTGTTTTCTGATGGCTGATATTTATCTGCCACTTTGAGAACATTATAGTTCGAACCAGTTTGAGGTCCACCTGCCATTGCAGATTCATTGTGAGGTTTTGTATAATCAACCTTTAATCTGATGAGATGAACACGGGCACCGATTTTTTGAGCTTCAGCCTGAAGCTTTTCAAACCAGTTATCGCCGTTTTTCAATTCATCGAAGAATTTTTTTCTTTTTTTCTCATCTTTGAGAAAAAGAGCGAAAGCTTCTCTTGAAACTTTTTCTTCTCTGGCAAAATTCGCCAGTTACACGCCCTGTCTGTTGGTCACGTGCTTAAAACTTTCATTTTGCATAACGTGTTTGTTTAATTGTTGGGAACAATGTTGTTCTTGAGTATTTTATAACAAACTTAAGCCATTTTGTCAACTTATTTTATTTTGATAAACCTTGACACAAGCTCTAAAAAATTGCAGTATTCCCAAGGCCTGGCCTTGGGAATACTGCAATGAAACAAAGCACTTGTCTATATTGCTTTTTTCTCCACCAAAAATTAATACAAGCCACTGTTGTGTGGCTTGTATTAGATATTCATTATTACTTAAGAATTTAGTTTTATCGTTTGCTCCATTGTGGAGATTTTCTTGCTTTTTTCAAACCAAATTTCTTTCTCTCCACTTGCCTTGGGTCTCTCTTTAGCATCTTTGCCTTCTTTAAAGTAACTCTTAGTTCATCATCAAATAAGACGAGAGCTCTAGCAATTCCATGTCTAACTGATTCAGCTTGTGAATGAATACCACCACCTTTAGTTGTAGCTATCACTGCGAACTTTTGAGAAGGGTTAGCTGTTTCAAATGCACCTGTAACTATCTTTTTTAATTCAACTGTTTTAAAATAATCGGATAAGTCTTTCCCGTTTATTGTGTATGAAAACTTGGTAGCTTTTTCCAACTTAACTATAGCAGTGGAAGTCTTTCTTCTGCCGACAGCTCTTAAATAATCTTTATTTTTAACGCTTTTTTTATCTTTATCCATATAATTTTTAATCTTTTATTTCTAAATTCTTCATCATTTTTGGTCTAAGTTTATTGTTAGGCAACATTCCATAAATTGCTAACTCATATAAATTTTTCCATCCTTTTTTATCTATAATTTCTTGGTTAGACATAAGTTTAAAACCACCAGGTTGTCCTGAATATTTTTCATGTAATGTTTTTTCTAGTTTAATCGGTGATGTTTTAGTTTTACTAACGTTAATAACAGTAACCTTGACGTTGGATACCTTATTGGAAACATAGTCTGGTAATTTCTTACCCATCAAACTCTTAGAAACTTCACTAGCTACACGACCTAGTGTTTTTCCCTCTGCGTCTATTGTGTAATTGGTATTCATAATATTAAATAAATTCTATTATTGCCATTTTACTTGCATCTCCTTCTCGACGAGGAAGTTTTGTTATCCTGGTATAGCCACCATTTCTTTCTTTATATTTTGGAGCTATTTCTGTAATTAGTTTTTCAGCTTCACTTTTCAAATTATATAATCTAGAAACAACTATTCTTTTAGAAGCTAAAGTTCCAATATTTGCTTTAGTTATTAATTTTTCTACCATTGGTCTTAATTCTTTTGCTTTAGCTTCGGTTGTTTCAATCTTACCGTGCGCTATAAGAGACAACATAAGACCTCTCATCAAAGCGTTTCTCTGATTTTTATTTCTGCCAAATTTTCTTACATTATTATGATGTCGCATATATTTAAAATGATTTTAATTCTAATTATTACTTTAAGGTTATGCCGTACTCACCCAGCATTTTTTTAATTTCTTGTATCCCTTTTTCTCCGATACCATCTATTTCCAACAAATCTTCTTGTTTCTTTCTGGCAACTCCTCCTATTGTTCTAATATTAGCTTCAGATAAAGCATTTAATGTTCTTGTTGATAAACCTAGAGTGTCAATTCTTGTTTTTAAAAAATCAGTAAATTCACTTGTTTCTTTTTTGGTTTCTTCTTCTTTTTTGTCTTCTTTTACTTTTTTCTCCCCTTCTATCTCATCTTTATTTTTATTTTTAACTTCTACTGTAAAACCTAAAATAGTTTGTAATTGTTCCACCATTATTACAATAGATCTTTCTAGCGCTTCTCTTGGAGTTAGGGTTCCATCTGTTTCTATTAATATCTTTAGCCTGTTGTAATTTGTGTTATCTCCAACTCTCATGTTCTCAACTTCGTATGAGACTCTTCTTATTGGAGTAAAGATAGCATCTAGCGTTATAGTTCCCACCTCATTCTTTGTCTTTTGGTATGAATCTTTTGGTCTAAAACCCATGCCTTGTTCTATTGTCATTTCAATATTTAAATTAGTTTTTCCTGTTACTTCGGCAATATATAAATCATCATTAAGTATTTCTACTTGACCATTGGTTTCTATATCTTTAGCTGTTATTAGTTTTGGCCCTTTTACCTGTAATTTAACAACTTGTGGTTCTTTAGTTGTTAATCTAAATCTTATTTGTTTTAAATGTAAAAGAATTGTTATGACATCTTCTTTTACACCTTCTATGACTGAAAACTCGTGAGAAACCCCATCTATTTTTAAAGAAGTAACAGCAGCACCCTCCAATGAGGATAATATTATTCTTCGAAGAGAATTACCTAAAGTAAAACCATAACCAGGGTGTAGGCCATCTATTTCATAAGTACCCTTATTCCCTTCTTCTGTGACAACTGTCATCTTGGAAGGTAGTATTATATTTGAGTCAAACATAATTTATTTTTTAAGACTATTTAGTCTTCATTAATTATTTTATAAAAAATGACCTATGTATTATCTTAACGACTATAAAATTCTAGAACTGAATTTAAATCAACAAACCCTTCAATGTTTTTTGGAGCCCCTTGTACTTTACCACTAAGGCTATCTATATTAAATGCTAACCAATTAGGACTGTTGTAATCTTTTAATTTAACTGCCATGTCTGTAAATAGAACACTTTTTTTGCTTCCCTCTCTAACAGCAACAACATCTCCTTCTTTTAAAGAGTGCGATGGAATATTTATTTTTTTACCATTAACTGTGATGTGCCCATGAGAAACCATCTGACGAGAAAGTCTTCTTGAATTTGCTAAACCTAGACGGTAAACTACATTATCTAATCTATTTTCAAGTAATTCAAAAAGGGATTCAGCTGATGGCTTACCTTTAGTTACGATGGCTTTTTTAACATAGTTCACAAACTGAGTCTCACTTATTCCATACATAAAACGAACCTTCTGTTTTTCAACCAGTTGTTGGCCGTACCCAGAAAGAGGTTTAGCTTTTTTATTTCTACTAGCTTTGGAATGTCTTGTTTCAGAAGCAACAAATTTAGGAGTCTGACATTTCTCATAAACACCAGAACCTAGTCTTCTACAAACTTTATATTTTTGAACGTTTTTCATATTTTTATACTCTTCTTGGTTTTTTAGGTTTAGGACCATTGTGTGGAACTGGAGTAATGTCTTGTATTGATGAAATGTCTATATCAAAAGACATAAAAGATCTTATTGTTGGCTCCCTGCCACTCCCTACTCCTTTAACTTTTACATCGACTTCTTTTATTCCTAAAGCTTTAGCTTTTTCTCCTATAATAGATCCCGCCTTACTGGCTGCAAAAGGGGTGCCCTTTTTAGCACCCTTAAATCCTAAAGTCCCCGCTGAGGTGGAAAATAAAGCATTTCCATTTTTATCTGAAAGGGTAACTTTTGTGTTATTAAAGGTAGCTTCAATATGTAAAGTCCCAGCAACAATTTTTTTCTTTGGTGCTTTTCCACTTGTTTTGACTAAGTTTGAATTATCAGCCTTAACTTCATCAATATTGTTTTCTTCTTTTGTAATTATTTTGATTTTTCCCATAACAATAAAATTTAAAATATAAAAAGATTAATTCTATGTTTTCTCGGCTTTTCTTCTACCGCTTCCCATTGTCATTCTAACATTTCCTCGAACTGTTCGAGAATTGGTTTTGGTTCTTTGTCCATTAACTGGTAATCTTCTCATGTGTCTAACACCTCGATATGATTTTATGTCTTTTAGTCTTTTTATGTTTGAAGCTATATCTCTTTTTAGCCCACCCTCTATAAGCATTGGTTCTATTATTTTTCTAATAGAATTTTCTTGATCAACTGTTAAAGAGTCAGCTTTAAGATTTCTGTCAACCTTAGCTTCCCCTAATATTTTTCTAGCTCTAGAAATCCCTATCCCATAAAGGCTAGTTAATCCAATATCTAAATGTTTGTTGTTTGGTATATTAATTCCTAAAATTCTCATAATTATTGTTTTTGTTTATGTTTAGGGTTAGAACAAATAACTCGGACATGACCGTCTCTTTTTATAATTTTACACTTTGGACAAATTTTTTTGACTGCTGATCTTATCTTCATAATTTAAATATAAAACAAAAGAAAAACATAGGGATTAACCCTTTATTTTTCTAAATTAATGTACATCGATTTATGGTATACTATTTCCACAAAAAAAGCAAGAGGATTAATATCTTTTAATAATTCTCCCCTTTCCTCCATAAGGATCTAAAAGGACTTCAACAGAATCTCCGACCAAAACTTTTATTCTATGGATTCTCATCTTTCCAGACAAATAAGAAAGAATAACCTTATTTTCCCCAATATCTACCCTAAAAAGAGCGTTAGGTAAAGATTCAACTACCGTCCCACTAGCTATATTTTTATCATCCTTTTGTTCCATTATTTTTTGTAATGACAATTATAACAAAAAATCAATTATTAATCAAGGTTTATTTCAATCCTAGATTTATTTTGTGGGATATATTTTTGCCAAGGAGGATAAATGCTGACTTTAGCCTTGATAACCCCTCTGTCTTCTTCGAAAATAGATAGTGTTTCTTCTTTTAAGAGACCAGACAGCTTATCTTTTATCTCCTCAACCTCTGGTTTCCAGATTGCTTCTATTTTACCAGAAACATCAAGGCTGATAGCATTCGTTTCTTTGGTTATTTTCTCACCTCTATTCTTAAAAAAGATATTTAGCTCTTCTAAACCATTCAAACTTATTTCTTCCCTCTCTTTATCGTCTATGTTTTTGATAGATTTTTTTATTACATATTTTACCAAGGATTCTTTTTTTAGAAGTACAGCCTTAAGGGTTGCTTCTATTTTTACTTTAGTTGCAGGTTTATCAGAAGTTATTTCTCCGTTAAGATAATAAGAAAAATTTGTTAGTTCAGGATAAAATAAATAGCCTTCTGGAATTAAGGATTGCACTTGTTTGATTAAATTATCTTTAATTTTAGTTTGGGCCAAATCGGCTAAAATAATTTTATCACTTTCATTAAGACTATATATGGTTCCTTCTTTCCCCCCAGATAGTTCATCTTTTAATTCCCCATAAATTTTTTCAAATTTTGACGATCCTTCAAAGGAATCAATTGTAAAATGAGTTGGTTTTCCATCATATACTTCACCAGCCAAAAATGCTTCAATCTCTGCATCTGCTTCTCCGGGAGAAAGTACTCCATCTTCAGATTTAAAACCCGGAACGGTAACATCCTTTTTTAAAACATATGGGTAGCTACGATCATCTTTTAAAAGAGACCCCGAAGAAAGTTTAATAGAATTAGTACTAAAAGAATTAAATAATTTAATTTTCCCCTCTGACTTAGAAGATATCTTTTGTGATGAGGATAATCCTATGGATTCTTCGTAAACTTCTGTATTTATCATTATTTCATAATCAGATGAATTTTGATTTAAATTAAAAATTTCAGATTGATAATCAATGTCTTGTCTCTTAACCTCTAAAGAAACTTTGGCTTTTTGAAAAAAATTACTACCCCAGAAAAAAGTTAATATCAAAATACTCAAATATAAACATGCAACGAATGATTTTCTTATTTTTGTGTTCTTTGGTTCAAAATGAGATTTTTTTATTTTATAACTATTAATTTTGACTTTCTTTCTGTCTATCTTTTCTTTTTTTATAACAGTCTTTCCTTCTTTAATCTCTTTTTCCTTAGAAAAAAGAACCTCAGGCTCTTCAACTTTTTTTATTCTAATATCTTCAAATTTAATTTTTTCCATAATCTTCAATTTTTTCTTTAACAAGAGCAAGTGTAGCAATAGCTAAAAAAGGATCAAAGCGACAATTTTTTGGGTAGTAACTTCGCAAAAACTCTGAACCATCTAAGGCTATAATATTGACTCCTTTATAAGGATCTAGTAGAGTTTCATCTTTTTCAGACTCTTCTATTATTTTACTGAACCATTTTTTTACATCATCATCTGCGGTTATAAAGAAAGTTTTAGATGTTTTAACCCCTTCTTCTTTGATCTCTTCTATCTTTTGCTTAAATTTTTTAAACCAAGTAGTTTTTAAAAAAGAAATTTCGGGGTCAATTTTGTTTTTTAAACTATTTGTTAAGTTATTATCGTTATGCAAGTTAAAAAAGTTTTTTGCCTCTCTGGCCTCAATGCCCAACTTATTACAAAGATATCTAAATATGTTTTTGCGCCCAAAAGAAAAAGATTTAAATGATTTTACAAAACCTCTGTCAATTGCGGTTATATCTGTAGTCTGTCCACTAATATCAACTAAAAAATAAGTATCTTTATTGATAACAAAGTTATCCCTAATCGCTAAATAAGAAGCCGAAGAAAAAGACATAAAATCTACTTTCCCAACCGAAAAAGATTTCTGAATTTCTTCTTTGATTTTTTTTATTATTTCTTTAGGAGAAACTGAAACAACTAAATCCATTTCTACATTTCTTGCTTTTTTACCTAAAGGATTTGCCTTAGTTTGCCCATCCAAAATAAAAGATGAAACATATTGCTCTATGACTATTCTTTTATCCTTATCAGATTTATATTTTTCATTATATTCTCTATTTAATTTAATTAATTCTTCTTTGGTTAAAAGATCAATTTGGTTTTTATTTAAACCTACTTTTTTAAGGTTGGATTTTTTAATGTTTCTAATCTCTGAATCGTACCAGGGAGAAGCCAACATACAAAAAATTTCTTCAGGGGCTCCTTTTTTAAAATTAAATAAATCTCTAGCTGTTTGCTCTAAAGTAAACAACATTTCTTTTGCAAAAGCTTCAAAATTAGTGTCTGGATAACTTTTACTTTCAATATTTAGACGAGTGGAGGCTATTATTCTGGGGATAGATTCTTTTTCCTCCTTATCAAGGCTAACTATAGCTCCTCCAACACTACCAGAACCAATATCGAAAACAGCCACTAAGCGTTCTTTTTTTGGAGTAGAAGAAAATAATGACCACATGATGATATTATACTACATTGATTAAAAAAACTTAATTGTTAAAAACTAAACAATTAAAAGATTGTAGCTTTTATTCTTCTTACACCAGCCGAGCTAGCCTCTTCTTTTAAAATCTTGAATGTCCCTATTTCTTTAGTGTTGTTTACATGGGGACCACCACAAAATTCTTTTGAAATAAAATTGCCGTTTTCATCTTCTATAAAGTAAACAGACACCACATCTGGATATTTTGATCCAAATTCCATTTCAGCTCCTAATTTTCCGGCTTCCTCCTTTGGCATTTCTTTTCTTATGACCAAAAGGGATCGATTAATTTTATCATTTACCCAACCTTCTATTTTTTGTTTTTCATCTTCTGTTAATTTTCGATCAAAAAGAAAATCCATTCTTAATCTTTCTTCTGTTATATTACTACCTCTTTGTTTAATTTTTTTATCAACAAGTTCTTGTAAACTAGCTAAAAGTAAGTGATGAGCAGTGTGTAATCTAATCGTCCTCTCGCTAGAATTAGCCAAACCTCCTTTGAACATTTGAGATGACGCAGTTCTGGATAACTCTTGGTGTTTCTCTATCTTCTTGTTAAACTCTTCTCTATCTATAACCTGTCCTTTTTCTTTTGCTAATTCTTCAGTTAATTCTATAGGAAAACCATAAGTTGAATACAAAACAAAAGGACTAGCACCTTTTTCAAATTCTTTTAATCCTTTTTCTAATGTTAATCTAAATCTTCTCTCTTCCTCCTCTATTTCCTCTAAAATGGAGACCTTGTTGTCTAAAACTTCGGGGTATATTTCTTTGTAGCAATCTATGATTGTATCTATGACACTTCTTAACCCTTCTTTCTTAAAAAGAATTGTATCGGATAATCTTATCACTCTACGTAGTAACCTCCTTAAAACATAGCCTCTCCCTGTGTTTGTAGGTAAAACACCATCAGCAATTATAAAGACGGAAGCCCTTAAATGGTCTGCTATTATCCTTTCTGTTTTCACATTCTCCTTTTGGCTATTTTCCTTAACCTTATTAATAATTTTTTTAAGAATATCAGCCTCAAATACATTTTGTGCTTTTTCAGTTACCATGACTATTCTTTCTAGTCCCATACCAGTATCTACATTATTTTCTTTTAGCTGTCCAACAATCAATCCGTCTTTCTTTTCATACTGCATAAAGACATTATTCCAAATCTCTAAAACTTCACCCTTTTTATCTGCCTCGATAAAGCCATCTAAAGACAAAGCACCTAAACAATTTTCGGTTAAATCATAAAATATTTCTGTATCTGGGCCACAAGGACCATTGTCTCCTGCACTCCACCAGTTATTTTTAGCTGGTAAGTAAAAAATTCTATCTTTGCTTATATATTTTGACCAGATGTTAAAAGCTTCTTCGTCAGACGGAGCATTTGAGTCACCTTTAAATACCGTTACATAAAGTCTATCTTTATCCAAACCAAGACCCTCTTCTTTATCTGTTAAAAAAAGAAAACTCCACTTAATAGATTCCTCTTTAAAATAATCACCAAGTGACCAATTGCCAAGCATTTCAAAAAAAGTTAAGTGTCTATTATCTCCCACTTCATCTATGTCTCCAGTCCTTATACACTTTTGAGCATTGACCAATCTTTTTCCCATTGGATGTTTTTGTCCTAAAAGATATGGCACAAGTGGTTGCATTCCTGCTGTGTTAAAAAGAACAGATGGGTCATTTTCTGGAACCAAAGAAGCCGAAGGAATTATTTTGTGTTCCCTCTTCTCAAAAAAAGTAAGATATTTTTTTCTAAGCTCGTCTGATTTCATTTTTATAATTCATTATCTAAGTCAGTTGTTTCCTTTTCTTCTTCCTTTACTTCTTTTTCTATCTGAGCCTTTTTTGAAATTTTAATTTTTTGCTCCAAAAACCAAAGTACTGTAAAAGTAAATAGTGTTAAAAGAGTTGCAACTATCGCGGTACCATACAAACCAAAACCAACCGCCATACCAATACCTGCAGCAACCCAAAGCCCTGTGGCTGTGGTTAGACCCATTAATTTAGTTCCCTTAGTAAAAATAAGACCGGTTCCCAAAAAACCAACCCCAACAATTATCTGGGAAGCTATTCTTGTTGGGTCTATCCCTCCAATCGAAGAATAAAGATCAACTATTTCCGAAGAAATAATAATAAATAGAGCTGAGCCCATAGAGACAAGGGCATAAGTCCTCATTCCCGCAATTTTACCAGCCCAAACCCTTTCTACCCCCAACAATAAACCAAAAACAAGAGCTACTAATAATTTAATAATAATATCCAATATTGGTATGTCTAAAAAATAATCCATGTTTTAATTTTAGCAAATTTTTTAAATAATAACACCTCCCCCTAGACATGTTTCCTTTTCATAAATAATAATCGATTGTCCTTTGTCAACTAAGACAATGTTGTCAAAAAGAAGTATTGCCTCCCTTTCTTTTAATGAACTAATGGAACAATCATATAATTCTCCATGATACCTAACCTGAGCTTTATATTTTTTTTCTATCTTTGGAATTTTATTTATCCAATTACAATTATCTATTTTTATTATATGGTTCTCTTCTTCCTTTTTTGGTTTAGCATTGTTTGAGACTGTAATTGTATTATCTTTCATGTTTTTGGCAATAACATAAAGTGAATCTTTACTTTGATGTTTATTATCTAAAACAAAACCGTGTCTTTCCCCTAGAGTAAAAAAGACTGCCCCTCTATGCTTGCCAACAATTTCTCCTTGTTCATCTAAAACATCACCTTCTTTTTCTGTAATGTAATGAGCTAGAAACTTTTTCATATCAAGTGGACCCAAAAAACAAACTCCCTGGCTATCTTTTTTTGTAGCATTAGGTAATCTGTATTTTTTAGCCAATCTTCTAACTTTTCTTTTACCAAAATTTCCAACAGGGAAAAAAGTATGGGACAAGTCGTCCTGATTTAAAGTCCAAAGAAAATAAATTTGATCTTTATTCTCATCCGGCCCAGTTAGAAGATCAAGCGAACCATCTTTTCTCTTCACTTTTTTTGCATAATGTCCTGTAGCTATAAAGTCGGCTCCTCTTTCTTTAGCAAACTTCCAAAAGACTCCAAACTTAATCTCTCTGTTGCACATTACATCAGGGTTGGGGGTTCTCCCCTTCTCATATTCATTAATCATATAAAAAGCTACCTCTTTCTTGTATTCTTCTGTAGCATCACAATCTAAAAAAGGAACACCAAGATTTGCACAAACTCTAATAGCTTCTCTTCTTTCTTCGGGCCATGGACAATTTATAAACTCTGGTGACCAAGTTTTAATAAAAACACCAACAACGGCGTAACCTTTTCTTTTTAAGATAGCCAAAGCAACAGCTGAATCTACTCCTCCTGAAACTCCCACAAAAACAGTTTTATTTTTTCTTAATTTAATCATTTCTTTTCCAGCGAGCATAAATACCTGAGGGTAATAATCTTTCTCCACACCCTTCTTTTATTAACAATTCTCCTTTTTCTATAGAACCTGTATCTTTAAAAATTTCTTTTAAATTATTTTCATAAACAGTTGCAGAATAACCAGCGGTATATCCATTAACAAGGAAAAATATAGGATTATCTGATAATAATTTTTTAGACAAATCCATTAATTCTAAAAAGCTTTCTTCTATTTTCCAAAGTTCGTCTTTAGGTCCATGCCCAAAAGCAGGAGGATCCATTATTATAGCGTCATATTTTTTGCCCCTCTTTATTTCTCTTTTTAGAAAAGCCATAACGTCATCAACAATCCACCTTATGGGTTTATCTTCTAAACCGGAAACTCTAGCGTTTTCTTTTGCCCACAAGACAGCATTCTTCGAAGCATCCAAATGGCAAACGGAAGCTCCAGCTTTAAGACATACAAGGCTGGCTCCGCCAGTATAGGCAAAAAGATTTAAGACAGAAATCTCTTTATCTTTATTTTTTTTAATAATCTCACTCATCCATTTCCAATTTTCTATCTGTTCAGGAAATAAACCTATGTGTTTAAAAGAGGTTGGTCTTATTATAAAATTAAGATCAGCATATTCT
Source organism: uncultured Candidatus Saccharibacteria bacterium (assembly GCA_964500195.1). GTDB lineage: Bacteria > Patescibacteriota > Minisyncoccia > Phycocordibacterales > UBA9973 > UBA8515. Next base: position 31,464 of record CAZCND010000006.1, read on the forward strand.
ATTATCCACTCTTTTATTTTTTTATTTTTAAAAGACCACCCTTTATTTTTTAAAAAACTGAAATCTGCATTTTCCCACATCTTGATATCTTTTTTCTTTTTCCAAAGAGCTTCTGGATCTGGTCTTCTTACTATAAAATCGCTAAACCTTTCAAGTTTTTCTCCGTCACCTGAATCAATTAATTCATATTCTTTTGTCTTATTTATTAAAATATCCATCTAATTTTTTAAATAATTTTTAATATTCAGACAGTGTTCTTCGTAATTCTCTGCAAAATGAACTTGGCCATCTCTGTCATGCAAATAATAATAATATAGAGAGCTATTTGGATTCAAAGAAGCTTCAATTGACATCAGACCAGGATTATTTAAAGGGCTTTCTGGTAAACCATTTTTTTCATATGTACTACGATCAACATCTACCTGTAATAACATATTTTTATCTAACCTTTTCCATAATATACCAGAGATTAAATTTATATCTTCTTTTCCGCTAGCTTCACCTTCTAAGATAGAAGCCATAATTATAATCTCTTTCTCTGTTCTTTTATTTTTTTCTATTAAATCTCGAAGTTCTCTCATTTTTTTATTGAAATTAGCAGTCATCTCATCTATTATTTCATCTTCACTTACAACCCCATAGAAAAAATAAGTGTCGGGGAAAAGATAACCTTCTTTACCTTCTGCTTTCACAATAAAAGATTCTTTATTAAATCCTGTTATTTCTTTTTCTAATATTTCACTTATCTCTTCGTTATTTAATCCTTCTCTTATTATTATTTTGATGGGCTCTATCCCATAACGTCCCTGATTAAGTTGTTTGGCTATTTTATAAACAGGAGTATCTTTTTTGATCAAATAATTTCCCGCTTTAATTTTTCCATTTTGATCAATAATTTTGAGAAAAAATTTCATTAATTTAATGCTCTTAATTGCTTTTTTATCCTTCAAATCTTCAAAAACAGATATCGGGCTTTGGTTTTTTTCTACTTTTATCATTATATCTTCTAGGTGAGAAGGAGCTTCAGTCATAATTTTAAAAAAAACTAATAAAATCAAGATAACAAACAAAAAAACAAAAGTGATTATTTTTTTGTTGTTTTGTTTAAGTTTATTTTGTAATTCAATCGGAGATGGCATAAAAATTAAATCGGCAAATTAGAAGGAGGTTTTGCAATCTTGGAATCAACCCTTTTAAAACTAGGTGTTTCTGAAACCATTCCTGGAAAGTGATAAATAGTGGCTAATTCTTCATTAGATAAAACAAAAATATTTGGTTTGTGAGCTGGAAAAAGCGGAGCGATTATTTTTGGATAATCTATATCATAAATAAGAGGTGTATGAAAAAAAGATCTCATTCGATAAAAATCCAACATCCGAGCTTTAGCTTTATGAACAGCTGTTCCATTTGGGTCAGCCCAGGCATTTTCAAACTCAGTAGAATTCACTCTTTCAAATTCATTTCCAATAAGTGATGTATATTGTCTAAAAATTAAACGAGATGACCTCCTCAAGCTATTAAATGAATCTTCAGTCACTAAATTTTTATCAGCTAAAGTTACAACCCTAATTCCACAATCAAAATGTAACTGCCCCAAATTTTCACTAATACCCTTAGCAGCTAATTCTAAATTCTTAGGTGGTTTAATCTTAGAAGTTGCATCTTTCTCATATGGTTCAAACATTTTAGATAAAAACTCTTGCCCAGCTTCATAGAAATCTACTTTTTTCTTTTTCTTCTCACTGTTATATTTTTTAGTGTTAACTCTTGTCAATATTTGAACCCACATCTGTTGTCCCGTAGACAAGGAACCCATAAATTCTATAGTTGGAGTAATTGGATCAACCTTAAACTCTTCTTTAATACCTGTTCGCATTTCATCTCCAAAACCTTTATATGTTTTGATTGGCAAAAAATCATCTTTCTTTTTCTTGAATTCACAACCCCATGTGTACCAATTGCCATCCTTTGTATATTCTGGAATCTTGAAAGCATAATCTTCTACTTCAAAAACTTTAGCCTGTGGATATTGAGCATATATTTGAGTTTCAATTAAATCTTTTATACTCGTTGGAGTTCTAATATAAAAATGAATTCTTCCGCCGATTGAAACTAGTTCCAAAGAAAACCACAACTTTGGAGCTATTGTATTTGAATAAACCAGCTCCATGGCAGCTGGAGTTTTAACAATTTCTCTAGGGACTACAATCTCAAGAAGTGTCCAGGGTATATCAATTGCTTTCTTCTCGTTTTTGTAATGATCCCACAAAAAGAAGGCTAGGTGAGAAAAAAGAATAACAAGTAAAATACCTATAATAATTAAAATAAGTCCCAAAACAGTATCAAATGTTGATGAAGATAAAAAGTCTTTTATCATAAACTACTTGTCATTATACCACAAAAATTACTATCTCAAAAGAAAAACCCTCAAGGTAGAGGGTTTTTCTTTTTTTTATTAAGCTAAAACATAAAGTCCATCTTTATTTTTCTTAAAATATTTAGTATTTTGTAGGTTTACCAAAATAGTATTTCTCTTCAAATATCTTTCCTTCATTACTTTCTTAATTATATCATCTCGAGATAATGGGCCATCTTTTTTTATTAAATCTCTAATAACTTCTCTTATAACTCCTGCTTTGTAACCCCAATCAGTTAATGCATATATTCCTCTTCCTACTAAAACAAATCTTGGGTCTTTTATTAATTCATTATGGCAAGTAGCTACGTGACACTTTTTTCCGAAAGTTTCTGTTATGGTGTTTGCTACTTCTCTGAAGTGCATAGGCGAACCATTCTTTCTCATTATTAAATAAGCATAGTCTTTTATTCCTCTTGTTTTAACACCAGATGATCCTGCTTTTCCCCATTCTCCAAGAGGGTTACGGTTAATTTTTTTGGATAAATTTAACCATCTTTTAGCTATCTCATCATTTCGGTATTGATCCGACAAATCTTCTGCTTCTCCTAAAAACCTTGAAATCAATTCACCCTCAGTTACTAATTCTTCATCTGATAATGTTCCAAAAATATTTTGAAGAGAACTATGAACTCTATCAGCCATCTTAGAATCAACACTCCAGTGTGCTCTAAAATTTTCATCTTCTTTGTATCGAGTAAAATCTTCTCCTAAGGTTAAAAATAAATTAATACAGTTTTGAGTAAGTTTATCTTTAGAAATATTATCCAAAAGATCGCTTTCTGGCAATATAGCACCGAGTGAAAGTATGATACTTTTTAATTCTTCAAAAACCCCTTTTTCTTTCTTTAAACTTTCAGATTTTCTAATAAGAGCAATAGCAGATTTTTCTATCTGGCGAACTCTCTCTCTAGTAATCCCATATTTTTTACCAATAGCTTCTAGCGTTTTGGGTTTAGCATCATCAGTTAAACCATATCGGTTAACTATTATTTCATAGGCTCGAGGATGAAGGTCTGATAAAATCTTCTTTGTAACTTGTTTTGGTTTAAATGAAATTGTATTTGCCATATCTTTAATCTTTTTATATTTAATAGTATAATTTTTGAACTACGACTTTCATAATATCATTAGTCTCGGATAAAGTCAATGCCTATTTATCCTCTTTAAAATACTAACTCTTTGTCTTTCCCGAAGCTATATTTTTAGCTTTAATTCTTTCGTTTTCAGTTAACAATTTCTTCCTTAAACGAATTCCTTTTGGTGTAATTTCTAAGTATTCATCATCTGCCATAATCTCCAAACCTCTCTCAATATTTAATTTATATGGGGGTTTGACGATAATTGCTTCATCGGATCCGGACGCTCTCATATTGCTTAGTTGTTTACTTTTTGTAGGATTAACAGCAAGTTCATCCCCTTTTGTGACATTACCTATAACCATTCCTTCGTAAACAGAATCCCCATGCTCAACATAAAGTATACCTCTTTCTTGTAGTGTCCACAAAGAAAATGCAATTATTTTACCTGAAACTATAGATGTCATTGACCCCACTTCTCTCTTTTTAATTTCTCCTGCATACTCCTTAAAACCAATAAATCTGGAAGATAAAATTCCTAATCCTTTTGTTTCTATTATAAACTGACCCCTGTAACCCAATAATCCCCTAGTGGGTATTTCCATCAATATTCTAGTAATACCATCCTTTTCAGTCATATTAGTTATTAAACCCCTGCGAGATGTTAACCTTTCTACAACTTTTCCAGAAAATTCATTATGAACGTCTATTGTTACTTCTTCGTATGGTTCTAATTTTTCTCCGTTTTTTTCTTTTATAATGACTTGTGGTTGTGAGACTTGTAATTCATATCCTTCTCTTCTCATGTTTTCCAATAAAACAGCAATATGTAATTCTCCTCGTCCATAAACCAAGAACCCTTCTCTTTTTTCATCTTTAAATTCTGGATTAAAATCAACTCGAAGCCCCACATTCATTTCTAATTCTTTTTCTAACCTTTCTCTAATCTGACGACTAGTCACAAACTTGCCCTCTTGTCCAGCGAAAGGAGAATCATTAACTAGAAAATTAAGAGAGATTGTTGGCTCATCTATTTTAATAGAAGCTAAGGGTTCTACTTCTTTATCATTTGTTATTGTTTCACCTATATAGATATCGGGGATACCAGCAATCAGAGCTATTTCTCCATTACTAACTTCTTCAATTTCTTTCCTCTTTAGACCTTCAAAAATAAACATTTTAGATATTTTAGCTTGTCTAGTCTGTCCATCAGGTTCTTTAACATAAATAGTTGAAGCTGTTTTAATTTTACCAGAATAAACCCTTACTATAGCTAACCTACCCATAAAATTATCATAACCAAGATTAAAAACTTGAGCTTTAAAAACATCTTCCCCGCTTGATGATGCTTCTTTGACTTCTCTTAAGATTAGATCAAACAATGGGTCTAAATTTTTTGATTCATCATTTTCATTCAGCTTGGCAATACCATCACGACTAATAGCATAAATAGTTTTAAAATCTAATTGTTCATCGCTCGCCCCAAGCTCTAAAAATAATTCAAATATTTCATCTAAAACTCTTTTTGGGTTAGATGCTGGTTTGTCTATTTTGTTTATTACTACAATTGGTTTTAATCCTAATTCTAGAGATTTTTTTAAAACAAATCTCGTCTGAGGCATTGGACCTTCTTGGGCATCAACTAAGAGTAAGACCGAATCAATAGCTCTTAAAACTCGCTCAACTTCAGATCCAAAGTCTGCGTGGCCTGGAGTATCAACAATATTTATTTTTGTTCCTTTATACATAACAGAAGTGTTCTTCGAATAAATAGTAATGCCACGCTCTTGTTCTAGAGCGTTTGAATCCATGGTTACACCTTCTTCAACCATGCCACATTGCTTCATCATCTGATCTGTCAAGGTTGTTTTTCCATGATCAACGTGTGCTATTATTGCGATGTTTCTAATTTCCATACTATTTATTAAGCAAAACTATTTTAAATAAAAAATTCGCCCTAGCGAATTTGTCAACGTTTTTGATGATACAACATTTTTATCAAAATGTTAAGGGCTAAGTAACCTCGCGTAAAAGATTGTTGTTCCAAAAAACATTGCGGAGGACGACGGTCCGAGCATAG